>CAZFPG010000408.1:0-3434 GCA_964521055.1 uncultured Marinobacter sp. | reverse complement strand
GGGTGACTCCACCAGCGACACTCCGGCACACAAGTCCACCGCTTCGGCTGCTCCCTTCCGGGCCTGACCGGGTTCACGGTGTATCGTTGCGGAGGCACCAATGGAGCCACCATAACGGGCTTCTGGGGCGAAATCCCCGAAAGCGGCGCGCATATTAGCAAAAGGGCCCCGACACTACAATGGCGAAGGCACTACAATGGCAGGGGCACCTCATCATCACAGCGAAACCAGCACGCAATGCTGTAGCGGGTGCGATTGGCCGGCAGGACTTCGTGGGGGATTTCCTCACTCATGAACAGCGCCATGCGCCCCTCCTGGGGCAGCACCAAGCCACAGACCTCTTTCCCGTTCTCGCGGTTGTAGACCTGCAACGCTCCGCCGTCAGCCTGTTCCCAGCCTTCATTCAGGTATAACACCAAGCTCACAACCCGCGATGCCCGGCCATGAAAGCTGTCTACATGGCGGCGGTAAAAATCTCCCTCGTGGTAGGTGGCGTAGTGGGCCTCGAACCGCTTGAGGCCCAGGAACAGACGCTGGTTCAGCCCCAGCCGCACAGATTCGAAAAATTCGAAAAGCTGCGTCTGTACCGCTGTCTCGCCCTGTAGCCAGGCAATCTTGTCGCGGCGAACGGACCGGTCCCGAAGCAGGTCCGTGCCACGGCCCACACCAGCCTTTCTGAGGGCCTCTGTACGGTCCAGAATCCGGACCTCATTGCGCAGCCCTATCAACAGCTCCGCACCCAGGCGCTGCGCCACGTCCTGGTTCATCCAGCCGTGCTCTGTCAGACCACTAGCAAGCTCATCAAGCCACTGGTCACTGATTACGGGGGCTGGCTCCATGCCAGGAAAAGCAGGTGCAACAATCTGGTTATTCATTGAACAAACTCCGGCCGGAACAGGCGATTTTATGCCGGTTTCTCGCTGTAAAGACAGTTTTAATTTACCCTGACCGTAAGGAAATGCCGTAACACACAAAAGCCATCGTGCAGCCACGATGAAACCCAGTAATGAGGCACCAAGTGACACTAAAACCCGGGCACTGGTCGTTCACCCGCTGGGCTACCGTCGGACAACTGGAAGCGCTGGAAGTCCACCACCCCCAATTCCGCGCCCGTCTGTTTCTGCAGGGAGCCCACCTCACCAACTTTGCGCCACACGATGAGACGGACTGGCTCTGGCTCAGCGACACCGCCCGCTTTGAACCGGGGCGGGCGATCCGCGGTGGTATCCCGGTGTGCTGGCCATGGTTTGGTGTACCCCGGAAGAACCCGCCGGAAGTCCGGCGGCGGATACTGACCGACAGCTCCCACGGTTTTGCCCGCACGGCAGTCTGGAAACTTGAAGACGTCCGTGAAACCGCCCAGGAAGTGGAAATCAGCCTGTCCCTTGACGCAAACGCCGATTTCGCCAATGCCTGGGAGGGGCGCGCGCTGTTGCTGATGACATTCAACTTCTCCATCGACGGATGCCAGCTGGCCCTGAGCACCACCAACCCCGGAACCGAGCCGCTTGCCTTCAGCCAGGCACTTCACACCTACCTGCCAACGCCGGATATCCATCATACCCGGCTCCAGGGCCTGGAAAACTGTGGCTACATTGACTCCCTGAAGGACTGGAGTTACCACACCCAGACAGGCCCCGTGCGGTTTGAAGGCGAAACCGACCGCATCTATGAAAGCGGGGGGCCAGTAACCATTTCCACGCCGGCCGGACACCGCAAGCTGACCACCGTTGGCAGCGACTCCACCGTGGTCTGGAACCCCGGCCCTGACAAGGCAGCACGCTTGTCGGATTTCCCGGATGACGCCTGGCAGTCCATGCTATGTGTAGAAAGTGCCAATGCCCTCAGTGACTATCGGGTGCTTAATGAAGGGCAAAGCCATACCCTTGGCGTTATGATTGGAAGAGACTAGAAATCTCAGGGAGCCCATATGGGTCTTGCATCATTTCTGAAATCCAGGCTCATACCAGCTGAGCTGGACAGCCACATCAACCGCATCCGCAAGCCGATTGGCTCACTCGGGTATGACCCCTGGGGCTATAACAATGAAGTCATGAAGTATGGCTTCTCACTCACCCGCCAGATTTACGAAAAGTATTTCCGGGTGGAAGCCACAGGCGTGGAGAAAGTCCCCGCTGAAGGCCCGGTGCTGATTGTGCCCAACCACAGTGGGCAACTGCCGATTGACGGCCTGCTGATTGCCTATGCCCTGGCCTCCCGCGAGACGCATCCCCGCATCCCACGGGCAATGATCGAGCGATTCTTCCCCACAGTTCCCTACCTCGGCAACCTGCTGAACGAATTCGGTGCCGTGCTGGGCGACCCTACCAACTGCGCCAAGATGCTGGCCAATAACGAAGCGATTATAGTGTTCCCGGAAGGGATTCGCGGTTCCGGCAAACTCTACCAGGACCGCTATCAGCTTAAGCGGTTCGGCAACGGCTTCATGCACCTGGCCATGAAATACAAGGCGCCCATCGTTCCCGTGGGTGTTGTGGGCTGTGAAGAAACCATCCCCGCCATCGCCAACATCAAGCCCCTGGCCAGGCTGCTGGGCATCCCCTATGCACCGTTAGCCATGCCGGTGGTACTACCAGCGAAGGTACACCTGAACTTTGGCGACCCGATGATGTTTGACGATCTGGAGATCCCGGAAGAACAGATCACCGAACGGGTGGAGCGGGTAAAGGCCGCCATCAGCGAACTGATCGACACCGGGCTGAGCGAAAGGAAAAGGCTGTTCTGATGGGCGAACAACGCAGACCTCACATTCTTGTCACCGGCGCAGCCGGTGCCCTGGCACAACAAGTCATCAGCCGCCTGCGGGACACCTGTAACCTGGTCGCGGTGGATTTTCGCGAGCAGGTTTACCTGGGGGATGACATCCCCAGCTACTGCATCGACTTCAACAAGCGCTCGTTCGAAGACCTGTTCCGGCGCTACCAGTTCGATGGCGTTATCCATCTGGGCCGCATCATGTCCAGCCAGCTCACCCGCATGCGCCGGTACAACGCCAACGTACTGGGCACCCAGAAACTGCTGGACCTGAGCCACAAGTACAACATCAAGCGGGTGGTGGTGCTGTCCACCTTTCACGTGTACGGTGCCGTGGCCTACAATCCGGCACTGATTGACGAGGAAGCGCCCCTCAAGAGCGCCGGCCTGAGCGCCGACCTGATCGATTCCGTGGAACTGGAGAACCTGGCCAACATTTATCTCTGGCGGTATCCGGACCTGAACATCACCATTCTGCGGCCCTGTAACATCGTTGGCCCCGGTGTGCGCAACTCCATCAGCACCCTGCTTGGCATGGAACGGGCACCGGTACTGGCAGGCTTTTCGCCCATGATGCAGTTTATCCATATCGACGATATGGCAGACGCCATCGTACTGGCCTACAGCAAACCCCAGAGAGGCGTTTTCAATGTTGCGCC
>CAZFPG010000407.1:0-3436 GCA_964521055.1 uncultured Marinobacter sp. | reverse complement strand
GCATTGGCTGAATTGATATTGAGCTGGTCCGCCCGATCGATAATCGCTACCTTACGGCCAGCCACCTGGGGCGAACCCACGGCAAACGAAGACAGGGCACGAATCTGGTCGATTTTTATCATCCGGGATTTTTCCGGCGTATAGACACGGATATCCGGGTGGGTACCCGCGGCAACCAGCTCACACTGCTTGCAGCTGCCACAAGGCGCGCCACCGGCCATATCCGGCCTTTCACAGACAAGCAGGCCGGCCAGTGCATTGGCAAACAGGCGCTTGCCGACACCGTTCTCGCCGGTCACCAGCAGCGCATGGGGCAGCCGCCCGTCCGTCATCCTCTGCATGAGTCTGTCCCAGCTGTCCTGCAGCCAGGCCATTGTTGCTATGGATGTGTTCACTCGTTCACCTTCAATGGTTTCCCTCCGGAGATCCCGAGGGGTAGCGATCAACCCGTGGTTGCTGCGTGGCCTGTCGTTTCATGGTGGCCAGCAGCCGCTTCATTCTGGCCAGCTCACGGCGGGTTTCGGTTTCAGATTCCCGGCCATAGTAATGTTTGTTGATTATACGGGCAAAGGCCGTGGCTGTTCCTGCCGCTGCAGGTTTTGCACTCGCCAGCCTGGAAGCGAGCTGTGACGGCGTTTCGCCATGGCGGATCGGCACGCCCACCCGTTCACACAGGCGGTGCCACCGGGTGACAACGCGGCTGAACGGATCCCGGCTTTCACTGCGCCGGTACTGCAAGGCGGTCACCAGCCCTGCCAGCAACAGGCCTGCACCCACGATCCCGGCCGTGATATAGCCCAGTTCCCGCAAGCCGATACCACCCGGCAGCCGTGACATCAGGTCCATCTGTGACTGGCCCTGGTAACCCACCACCCAGCGCTGCCAGTGATAATTCATCCGGTCCAGCTGCAACGATGCCCACTGGAGCACCGCCATGTCGCCATAGCGCTGTGGCGAGGTCCAGTCATTCTCCAGAAAGGAACCCTCATCGGCCATGGCCTCCCGCAGGCCGGATTCAATTCGCTGGGGAGCAATGGCAGCGGTGGGATCCATCCGCACCCAGCCTTCCCCCGGCAACCAGACTTCCACCCAGGCATGGGCGTCGTACTGTCTCACAATCAGATACTCATCGTCAGCGCCGGAATCACCGCCCTGGTAACCCACGACAACCCGCGCCGGTACACCGGCGGCACGGAGCACAAAGGTTGCGGCGCCGGCATAGTGGGCGCAGAACCCACGCTTCTCATCAAACAACAAGGCGTCTATGCCGTCGTCCGGCATGGCTGGCGGGCGCAGGGTGTAAAAGTATTCCTGTTCCCGGAAACGATCCAGCAGGTGCCGGACAATATCGGCGGGGTCGTCGTACTGGTCAGCGAGGTCTTCCGCAAATTCCCTCGCCCTGGGGTTGCCGGAACGGGGTAGCTGAAGGTACCGGTCGGCATTGTCGGGCTCTGCCCCAAACTCGCTACTGCCACTTTCGTCCGTCAGCGCCATGCGGTATCTGACGGAACTGTCGGCGGGCCGATCGAAGCGGAAGAGGCCTTCGTCGTTGGGTTTGACGTTGTCGGAAACCGCCCTGGAATTTTCCAGGGCAAAAGCCCAGGTCTGGTCCGTGGGTTCCATCAACACATCATACTGGTTCGGCTCCAACTCACCCACGCCCCCGTCGACGGAAACCCGCCCGGGCCGGCGGAACTGCCGCCCGAAACCCTGCTGCCAGGTTTCCCCATCCAGCCGGTCCAGAATCAGGCCGCGCCAGTAGCGGTCGCGGTAGGCTGGTGTTTCCCCACCAAAGGTCACCCGGAAGGCCCGCTCACTGCTCTGGGCCAGGCTCGAAATATCGCCGGGTGTCATGGAATCGCTGATACCGGTACGCGCCTCCCCGGAAACCAGGGGCACACTCCACAATGGCGCCATGCGGGGGAAAAACACGAACAGTAGCACGACTATCGGCAGGGTCTTCACCAGCATCATCCCCAGGCGACGCCAGCCGGATTTCATGGCACCGGGAATGTCCGGCGCGTTCACCACCTGCAGGCCCACCAGCAAAAGCAGGACGCCAGCAAGGTTGATCACGCTCCAGTGAATTTCATGACGGAACAGGAAATTAACCGTGGCGAGATACACCAGGATAAAGAACAGCACGTAGAAATCCCGCACCGACCGGGTCTCCAGCCATTTCAGCCCCACCGCCAGTACAAAAAAGGAGGACGCCGTCTCAACCGTAAACCGCCCCTGGACGGTGGCAATGTAGACAGCCACCAGTATCAGCATGATCCCGCTTCGCAACCATTTGCCGGGCAGTCTCACGCGGCCGGACTGGGCCAGCCAGCGCCAGCTCGCCAATATCGCACAACTGGCAATCAGCCAGACCGGCAAACGGTCCCATTGGGGCACCAGCAACAGGGCAAAACTGACAATCAGCCAGACCAGGGCCTTGCCGGAGACCAGCTCGGCGGATTCCGATTTGTCTGTGTCAGGCCGCCTGCTTCCAAAACCCATGATCATACGGCGCGGCCTCCCCTGACCTGATCAGCAGGCCTCGCGCTCTCACCGGCGCGGGTGCCATGGGGTAATGGACCGCCCTCCCTGGGTTGCTCAAGGCCGAATACAGCAAGGGCCTTGAGGCAGCGATTCGTGTGTGCAGCGCCGGTGTCCGGTTCGATCACGTGTCCCGGCAGATTCAGACCGAACCGGTTGTTGCTCCTGGAGCGTTCCAGCACCTGGTGCGCCAGATAACTGAGCCGCAACTCACGATCCACACCTGCAAACGCGTCGTAATCGAGCCAGTGGGGGCTCCCCTGCTCGCCCTCCCAATCGGCGATGACCATTTCACCCGTGCGCGCGTAGCGTTTCCATTGCACCCGCTGGCTCATATCGCCTTCCCGCCAGGGCCGGATATCGGCATGATCGTTGCCGTCAATGGAGCGGGACTTCGATTGCTCTTCCCCATCCTGTACCGTACTGACCACATCAGGAGCGGCCACGGGATCGGGATAGACAATGCCGCAGGTGACCGGTCGCAACCAGGACCAGGCCCTGAACAGGCCGAAGGGAAACCGGGTTTCCACCAGGATGCGGTCCGGCCGCAGGTACCCCCGCTCATAGGCGGGAACGGAGATATTAAGGTCTGCCTGCTGGCCGGAGGGGATATGCTGCTGGTTGAGGGCCTCTCCGTCACAGGCCAGACAAAGGGCCAGGGTATCGTGACGGGGAGATACTGCACGCAGACGGAAAGGAATCAGGTCCCCGACGAAACCGTCGCCCGCCTGGACCAGAGTCAGTTCCAGTCCTGACAGGTTGCGGTGGGTCTGGTGCATGGCCGCCACCGAAACGGCCCCCAGAAGAAAGGTCAACAGGTAGATCAGGCTGTTCTGGTAGTTGATGCCGGTGATCAGCATGATCAGCAGCAGAGCAGCAAACACCACACCGGCAC
>CAZFPG010000406.1:0-3440 GCA_964521055.1 uncultured Marinobacter sp. | reverse complement strand
CCACGGCGGCGGCATCGACTACAGCGGCGACAGCATGATCGTCGACCCCTGGGGACGGGTGCTGTCCGAGATTGGCGAGGGGCCGGGAGTGGTCACTGCTGACCTGGATCTGGAGCGGCTCCGCGAGATACGCACCCGTATGCCGGTCTGGGAACACCGGAGGCTCTGACGGGCCTTCGAGGAGCACTAACTGCCAGCCGCCTCCACATCATCAATACATTCCCGCAGGTAGCGGAACAGCTTCCGGGGCTGACCAGTGTTCTTCTCTTTCTGCATATCACGGCGGGCGTTGCGGGCCAGGTTGCGCAGGTGCTGGATATCCGCGGTGGTGCAGTAATTCAGGAATTCCCCCACGGCCGAGTCGCCTTCTTCGATCATCCGGTCGCGCCAGCGCTCTGCCAGATGATGACGGCGGGTGTGCTCCTCGCTGCCGGCGTCGAACGCGTCAATGGCGCGGGTCAGGCCTTCGGTATCGTCCTCCTGGCGAATAATCTTGCCGATGTACTGCAGATGGCGCCGGCGGGCCTCGTTCTGGCGAATGCGACGGGATTCCTCAATGGCAGCCCTCAGGGTAGTGCTGATAGGCAGGGTGTCGAGCTGGTCGTTGCTTAACTCCAGCATGCGCTTGCCCAGGTCCTGTAGCTGGTGCATCTCCCGTTTGACCTGGGATTTGCTGGGCCCTGAGTATTCGGGGTAGTCGTCTTGAGTATCGTTCATGAAGTGCCTGTTTTGTCGGATTACCCATAAAATATCGTAGCCAGCCCAAGAAACGCCATAAACCCGACCACATCGGTCACGGTTGTCAGTATAACGCTCCCCGCCAGCGCCGGATCAATGTTGCGGGATTTCAGGAACAGGGGCAACACGGTGCCCACCAGGGCAGCGGCGATCAGGTTGATGATCAGGGCGGCGGCGATAATAGCGCCGATCATGATGTCCTTGAACCAGAGGGTGGCGGCTGAGGCCACTACCACAGCCCAGAGCAACCCGTTAAGGGCGCCTGCAACGAATTCACGGTTCAGCAGCCAGCCAACGTTGGCGCCGCTGATCTGGCCCACGGCCATGCCACGGATGACCAGGGTCAGGGTCTGGCTGCCGGCGATACCGCCCATGGAGGCCACGATAGGCATCAATACAGCCAGGGCTACGACTTTCTCGATGGTGGCTTCAAACAGCCCGATCACAGCGGATGCGGTAAAGGCAGTGATCAGGTTGATGCCCAGCCACACAGCCCGGCGCCGTGTGGTCTTGAAAATCGGCGCAAAGGTGTCTTCGTCTTCATCCAGGCCGGCCATGCTCATCAGCGAGTGGTCGGCATCCTCACGGATAACGTCAACCACGTCATCGATGGTGATGCGGCCCAGCAATTTACCCTCTTCGCTGACCACCGGCGCCGAAATCAGATCGTAGCGTTCGAACAGGGTGGCCACCTTGGTGTCGGACAGGGTGACCGGTATTGGCTCAATGTCCGTGTCCATCACTTCCCGCACTGTTGCAGCGGGGTTTGAAACCAGCATCTTGGTGATCGGCAGCATGCCGATGAATTCGTCCCGCCGGCTTACCACAATCAGGCTGTCGGTCATTGGCGGCAGGTTGCGGTGACGGCGCAGGTACCGCAGGACGACATCAATACTGATATCCGGGCGCACCGTGATGGTGTCCGTGTTCATCAGACCGCCGGCGGTGTCCTCCGGATAGGAGAGCACTTCCTCAACGCGCTGGCGGTCCTGCTCGTCCATGGTGTCCAGGACTTCCTGGATCACCGTATCCGGCAGCTGTTGCAGCAGGTCGGCAAGGTCGTCCGACTCAAAATCCTCAATGATGTTCGCGAGTTCCTGGGCGTTCAACTGGCTCAGGAAATAGCCACGGATATCATCATTGAGGTACTGAAGGACTTCGCCTTCCAGCTGTTTGTCGACCAGGTTCCACAACAGCGCCCGCTGGCGGGGGGGAGAGGACTCCAGCAGGTGGGCGATATCACTGGGGCTCAGGCCGCCGTTCAGGATGCGGGCAACCTGTTTCAGCGCGCCACTGTCCAGCGCTTCGCTCAGTGAACGAAGGCGCTGGCGAGCCTGGCTTTTCTCCAGAATATCGGTCATGGATCACCCACAGTCAGAAAACTCCCGTATTATAGCGGAGTTAGGTTATACAGGTGAGAAAGAGTTGTAGGTGAATGCCGTAGAAGGACGGCGTGCCGGCAGACGGCTATTCGCCTTCGCCGAAATAATCGTTGATCAGCTCTACCAGTGCGTCGATCGCCTCGGATTCATCCGGCCCGTCCGCAATCAGTTCTACCTCTGCTCCCTGGCTTGCGGCCAGCATCATCACCGGCATGATGCTTTTGGCATCCACCTTGCGGTCATTGCGGCTGATATGAACACAGCATTCGAATTCCGATGCCGTTGCAACCAGTTTGGCTGCGGCCCGGGCATGTAGTCCGAGCTTGTTGACGATGGTGATGGGGCGGCGAATCATAAACGGTTCAGCTTTCCCGGGCCTGCAGGTGAGGCAGTTCTGTGTGCCGGACCTGTACGTTGCTGTATTTTCCCGAGAAGTAGCGGCCCAGTTCTTCACAGATATAAACCGAACGATGCTGGCCTCCGGTACAGCCGATGGAAATGGTCATGTAACTGCGGTTGCTGTCGGCGAAGGAGGGCAGCCAGCTTTCCAGGAACCGGGTAAGGTCGTCGACCATTTTCCGGCTCAGCGGTTCTTTTTCCAGGAAGTCGATAACCGGCTGGTCGGTTCCCACGAACTTCCGCAGGCTGGTATCCCAGTAGGGATTGGGCAGGCAGCGAACATCAAATACGTAGTCCGAATCCAGCGGCACACCATGTTTGAAACCAAAGGACTGGAACAGCAGCGCCAGTTCCTGATCACGCCGCCCGGCCACCCGTTGCTTGACCATATCCCGCAGCTCATACATGGATAGCCCGGTGGTATCGATGTAGAGGTCGGCCAGTTTGGAGAGTGGCTCCAGCAGTTTCTTCTCGTTGCCGATGGCCTCGCGCAGTGACGTCTTGTCGTCGCTCAGGGGGTGCTTGCGCCGTGTGGCATGAAACCGCTGCAGCAGGGACTGCTCATCGGCATCCAGGTAGATAATCTCGATGGTGACGCCGGTATCCTGCAGGCTGCGGTATATATCTTCAAAGTTGCTCAGCTCGCCTGACAGGTTGCGGGCATCAATGCTCACCGCCATCTTGCCAAGCCGGCCCGGTGAGTTCTGGGTGGTGGCTTCCCGGGTCAGCGGAAACAGCAGTCCGATGGGCAGGTTGTCGATGCAATAAAAGCCCAGGTCTTCCAGCACGTGCAGGGCCGTACTTTTACCGGAGCCCGACCGGCCGCTGACGATAATCAGTTTCATATCCCATTCACCTCGAATCCGGAGTGGTTCAGCTTGCCTCGTTCGTCATCCGGCGATAGAGAGAGTCCGCGTCGGT
>CAZFPG010000405.1:0-3450 GCA_964521055.1 uncultured Marinobacter sp. | reverse complement strand
AGGGCGGTTTGTCACTGTTCGGGGATACCGGTCCGGGCCGCGCCCGGAAGAGGTAACGCTTTAGGGCGTGTCCGTGGACTCACGGCCGGATTCTCCGTTGCGGCAAAGATGGCGTTGACGCCAGAACTGGCCGAAAAAAATCACCAGTCCTATTAAAACTCCCGCCCAGATATAGGGCTCGGCCAGTTGGAAGGTGCCGCTTATGGCGAACTCCACCAGCAGCATCAGGGTCAGAGCAAGAACAGCATTCACCACGGCCGTTATCATGGCCTGCCCGCAGGCTTTCAGGTTCGGTTTCATAGTTCTCCACTCTTGGGTGTCGTGAAACGGGTCATCGTTTTACTGGGTGGGAGCATACGGTGAGGGTTAAACTCTCTCCATGCGGGAATTCCGCTATTGGAAAACCGACAGGGTGTTGGTGTATCCGTCCCCGCCTCCATATAATGTGCCCTCTAAAACAATGCACGCAACTCACAGCAAAGGGGCATCCATGCCAGAGTTTCAGACCACGGATGAAGGCTTTGAGCGGGTTTCATTGAGGGACTACACCGAGAAGGCCTACCTTGATTACTCCATGTACGTCATTCTCGACAGGGCTCTCCCCAACGTGGGGGACGGGTTGAAGCCGGTTCAGCGCCGGATCATCTATGCCATGTCCGAACTCGGCCTGAAGTCCACTTCGAAGTACAAGAAGTCCGCCCGTACGGTGGGTGATGTTCTGGGTAAGTTCCACCCCCACGGCGACAGTGCCTGTTACGAAGCCATGGTGCTGATGGCCCAGCCTTTTTCATACCGGTATCCGCTGGTGGACGGCCAGGGTAACTGGGGCGCGCCAGATGACCCCAAATCCTTTGCCGCCATGCGTTACACGGAATCCCGCCTGGCGAAATTTGCGGATGTTCTTCTCAGTGAGTTGGGGCAGGGCACGGTTGACTGGGTGCCGAACTTCGATGGCACCATGGATGAGCCGTCGGTGCTGCCTGCCAGACTGCCCCACGTGCTGTTGAACGGCACCACCGGTATCGCGGTGGGCATGGCGACGGACATACCGCCCCACAATGTGCGGGAGATCGCAGCGGCCTGTGTGCGGTTGCTTGATCAGCCGGACGCCACCACGGATGACCTCTGTGAACACGTCAAGGGCCCCGATTTCCCGACCTATGCCGAGATTATTACGCCCCGCAAGGACATCCGGCAGATGTACGAAACCGGCAAGGGGTCCCTGCGGATGCGTGCCCGCTGGATCAACGAGGGTGGCGAGATTGTGGTGACGGACCTGCCCCACCAGGTTTCAGGGAACCGGGTTCTGGAGCAGATTGCCCAGCAGATGCAGACCAAGAAGCTGCCCATGGTAGCGGATCTACGTGACGAGTCAGACCATGAAAACCCGACCCGTCTGGTCATTGTTCCCCGTTCCAACCGCGTGGAGCAGGAAGGGCTAATGGCGCACCTGTTTGCCAGTACTGATCTGGAGAAAACCTACCGGGTCAATATCAACGTGATCGGCAACGACGGCCGGCCGGGTGTGAAGGGGCTGCGGGAAATGCTGACGGAATGGCTCAGCTTCCGCCGCTCCACCGTTACCCGGCGCCTGCAGCATCGCCTCGACAAGGTACTGGCGCGCCTGCATATTCTTGAAGGCCTGCTGGTTGCCTACCTGAACATTGACGAAGTCATTGCCATCATCCGCTATGAAGACAAGCCCAAGGCGGAACTGATTTCCCGCTTCGGGCTGTCGGAAGAGCAGGCTGAAGCCATTCTCGAGCTGAAGTTGCGCCACCTGGCAAAGCTTGAGGAGATGAAAATACGCGGAGAGCAGGACGAGCTGTCGGCCGAGCGTGATGAGCTCCAGGCCATTCTGGGGTCTGAAGATCGCCTGAGGGAGCTGATCAAGGACGAGCTGCTGGCAGACGCGGAGACCTACGGTGATGACCGCCGTTCACCAATTGTTGAACGCCGTGAGGCCAGGGCCTTCAGTGAAACCGAACTGGTGTCAAACGATCCGGTAACGGTTGTGCTGTCAGACAAGGGCTGGGTCAGGGCCGCCAAGGGCCACGATATCGAGCCGGAAGGGCTCAGCTACAAGGCCGGCGACAAGTTTGCCATGGCGGCCAAGGGCCGCAACAATCAGCAGGCCATATTCCTGGATTCCACCGGGCGTGCCTATTCGCTGGTTGCCCACTCGCTCCCCTCCGCCCGGGGGCAGGGCGAACCACTGAGTGGTCGTATAAATCCGCCGCCCGGAGCCACCTTCTCCGGCCTCCTGATGGGCGATCCGGCTCGCAAGGTACTGCTGGTTACCGATGGAGGCTACGGGTTTGTTACCTCCCTCAATGACATGATCAGCAAGAATCGCAATGGCAAGGCCGTGGTATCGGTGCCGAAAGGCGCCAGGATTATGCCTCCGGTGGTCGTGCCGGATTCTGACAAGTCTCTGTATCTTGGCGCCATTTCAAACGAAGGCCGGATGCTGGTGTTCCCGCTCAGTGAACTGCCTGAGCTGGCCAAGGGTAAGGGCAACAAGATCATCAGCATTCCGTCGGCCAGGGTGCAGAACCGGGAAGAATACGTGGTTGCCATTGCCGTGTTCGCCGAGGATGACCAACTGGAAATCCGCGCAGGCAAGCGCAAGATGGGGTTGCAATTCAGCGATCTGGAGCACTATCTGGGTGAACGGGGCCGCCGTGGCCATAAACTGCCCCGCGGGCTTCAGCGAGTGGATGCCATTGACGTCATTCAGTCGGCCAGCAATGCGGCGGAAGCTGCCAGCGCCGCCAATGCAGAGGAGCAGCCTGACAGTGAGTGAGCTGGTTCTGATTAACGTGTCCGGGCGTGACAAGCCTGGCCTGACGTCGGAGATCACCGGCATCATGGGGCAGTACCATGTGCGGATTCTGGACATTGGCCAGGCGGTGATTCACGACCATCTGACCTGGGGCATCCTGATCGAGATCCCGGATGAGTCCAAATCCTCCCCGGTTATCCGTGACCTGCTGTTCCGACTGCACGCGCTGGACCTGCAGGTGCGCTTTGCGCCGATCACCATCGAGGAATACCAACAGTGGGCAGAGGGGCGCAACCGGGCCTGTTATATCGTTACGCTGCTTTCGCGGGATATCAAGGCTGAGCAGATTGCACGGGTATCCGCGATCACGGCCCGTCATGGCCTGAATATCGACAACATCAGCCGGCTTTCGGCACGTCCGTCTCTGAATCCGTCGGAGAACCGCATTGCCTGTGTGGAATTTTCGGTTCGGGGCACACCCTCGGACCTGGAACAGCTGCGGTCTGATTTCCTTCATATCGCCGGCGAAATGAACGTGGACATTGCCTTCCAGGAGGATTCCATCTTTCGTCGTAACCGCCGGCTGGTGGTGTTCGACATGGATTCCACGCTGATCGATGCCGAAGTGATTGATGAGTTGGCGCTGGAAGCTGGTGTGGGCGAGC
>CAZFPG010000404.1:0-3451 GCA_964521055.1 uncultured Marinobacter sp. | reverse complement strand
CCCTGGACGAAGACTACTTCCTGCAGGACTCCACGGTGGACATCGCCTGGCAGACCGCCGCCATTATCCGCCACGGCGATGATCCCGACCCGCTGGTGCTGATCCGGGATACCCGGGGCGGGCCCACGGACGGCTACTCCCAGATCATCATATACATGAGCGACCGCATCGACCTGTTTGCCGCCACCACAGCCGTGCTGGAGCAGCTCAACCTCAACATCGTTGATGCGCGCATCAGCTCCAGCGAAGGCCCCTTCTCCATCAGTTCCTACATTGTGCTGGACGAAAAGGGCAAGCCCCTGGGCATCGACCCGGCTAGAAAGGACCGCGTGCGCAGCCGCCTGATCGAGGAACTGGACGACCCGGAGGACTACCCGGACATTATCCACCGGCGCACCCCCAGGCAGCTCAAACACTTTGCCGTCCCCACCGAGGTGACCTTCTCCAACGACACCATTAACCAGCGCACAGTAATGGAGGTTGTGACTCCGGACCGACCGGGCTTGCTGGCACGCGTGGGGCAGGTGCTGCTGGAACATCGCGTGCGCCTGACCAACGCCAAGATAGCCACCCTCGGCGAACGGGTGGAAGACGTATTCTTTGTAACCGACGAGCATGGCGATCAGATCCGTGATCCTGCTGTTTGCCACGCTCTGCAGCAGGACCTTTGCCAAATGCTGGACGACACCCAATGAACCCGGACCTGGACAGACTCCACCCCTACCCGTTTGAAAAACTCGCCAGACTCAAGGCTGGCATCAGTGTTCCCCGGGATCTGACGCCGATCTCCCTGGGCATTGGCGAGCCCAAGCATCCGTCCCCGGAATTCGTGAAGCGGGTGATTGCAGACAACCTGGACAAGCTTGCCAACTATCCCACTACCCGGGGTACAGACGAGCTGCGCCAGGCCATCGCAGACTGGGCCACACGGCGCTTTGAGCTGGAACCTGGCACACTGACTCCGGAACACCATATCGTTCCGGTCAACGGTACCCGGGAAGGTATCTTCTCGCTGGTCCAGTCGGTGGTGGATTCAGGCAAACCGGCCACTGTGGTCAGCCCCAATCCGTTTTACCAGGTGTACGAGGGTGCCGCATTCCTTGCCGGAGCAACGCCCCATTACCTGGCCTGCGATGCCGGCAGCAATTTCATACCGGATTTTGACAGGGTGCCGGATGCGGTCTGGCGCGACTGCCAGGTACTGTTCCTGTGCTCACCGGGCAACCCCAGTGGCTCGGTAATTCCCCGGGAAACCCTGACACGGGTGATCGAACTGGCGGACAGGCATGATTTTATCGTCGCCTCCGACGAGTGCTATTCCGAGCTCTACCCCGATGAAAGCCAGCCACCGGAAGGGCTGCTGCAGACCTGTGCCGCCATCGGTCGCAACGATTTTGCCCGCTGTATCGTGTTTCACAGCCTGTCCAAGCGCAGCAACCTGCCTGGCCTGCGTTCGGGTTTCGTGGCCGGTGACGCGGACATCCTCAAGGGTTATCTCAAGTACCGCACCTACCACGGCTGCGCCATGCCGATCCATAACCAGCTGGCGAGCATTGCCGCCTGGAGCGATGAAGACCATGTGCGGGAGAACCGCGCCGCCTATCGCGCCAAGTTCGAGGCGGTGGTGCCCATCCTGCGGGAAGTGATGAACGTGGACTTTCCCGATGCCGGTTTCTATTTATGGCCGCAGACCCCGATGGATGACGAAACCTTCGCCCGGGAACTGGCGGCGCAACAGAACGTTCACGTATTGCCGGGCCGCTATCTGTCCCGCACCGTGGACGGCCATAATCCGGGTGAGAACCGGGTACGGATGGCTTTGGTGGCGCCGGTGGAAGAGTGTGTGGAGGCGGCGAAGCGTATTGTGGCTTTTGTGAAAGGGAACTGAGCCCCCTCTCCCTGGCCCTCTCCCGCGAGGGGAGAGGGAAATAAAGGCTTAATCTGACGTTCTCCCGCGAGGGGAGAGGGGATTTCAGGCATCAACTCGGGTGAGAATTATGAAACTATATGGCATCAGGAACTGCGACACGGTCAAAAAAGCCCGTAAATGGCTGGACGAGGCCGGTATCGACTACGAATTCCATGACTTCAAAAAGGACGGCCTGGACAGCGACCGGCTCAGCCAGTGGGAGCAGTCAGCCGGCTGGGAAGTACTGCTGAACCGCCGCGGTACCACCTGGCGCAAACTTCCGGACGAGGTTCGTGATAATATTAGCGCCCAATCCGCCCATCGCGTGATGCTCGACATTCCGTCCATCATCAAGCGGCCCGTGGTTGAGCACGGCGACACGGTCAGCGTTGGCTTCAATGCCGCAGAATGGGCCGAACGATTCAAACACTGAGAACCAGGAGCACATCAATGAGTTTTGCATTCGGAATTGGTATCGGCACCCAGAACAAGCAGGGCGAGTGGCTGGAAGTGTTCTACCAGCAGCCGGTGATCACC
Organism: uncultured Marinobacter sp.; assembly: GCA_964521055.1. Classification (GTDB taxonomy): domain Bacteria; phylum Pseudomonadota; class Gammaproteobacteria; order Pseudomonadales; family Oleiphilaceae; genus Marinobacter. Next base: position 1,005 of record CAZFPG010000404.1, on the reverse strand, counting down.
CCCGATAATGGCCTCATCGAAGTGGCTCGCAATGTACTGGATTACCAGGGTGGCAACCAGGCGGTGTCGGCCACACCCGACCAGCTCAAGGCACTGTCGGATGGCCTGCGTCAGCTTGGCCAGATGGAACAGTCGTCACTGGCGGGCAAGGCCGCTGACAGCCGTCGCCCCGTTGTGGTGACCATCCTGGATACCGACGACACGGCTTCCAGCACGCCGGAGGTTTACCTCAAGCTGCACCTGATTTCCAGCCGCCAGGCCAGACCCCATGAACTGAAACTCGATGGCATCTTCGGCCTGCTGCCCAACCTGGCGTGGACCAGCGAGGGCGCGGTGGACCTGAACGAACTGCCGGAGCGCCAGCTCAAGGCACGTATTGAGGGCCGCACCCTGGAAGTGAAGTCCGTGGACAAGTTCCCGCAGATGACCGATTACGTGGTACCGAAAGGGGTTCGCATCGCCGATACCGCCCGTGTTCGCCTCGGCGCCTATGTAGGCGAAGGCACCACCGTAATGCATGAAGGCTTCATCAATTTCAACGCCGGTACCGAAGGCACCAGCATGATCGAAGGCCGCATTTCCGCCGGCGTGATGATCGGCAAGGGCTCGGACCTGGGCGGTGGCTGCTCTACCATGGGTACTCTTTCCGGCGGCGGCAACATCATCATCTCCGTGGGCGAGAACTGCCTGATCGGCGCCAACGCCGGCATTGGCATCCCCCTGGGCGACCGTTGCAAGGTTGAGGCCGGTCTGTACATCACCGCCGGCACAAAGGTGGCTCTGCTGGACGACGATAACGAGCTGGTTGAAGTCATCAAGGCACGGGATCTGGCCAACAAGCCGGACCTGCTGTTCCGCCGCAACAGCCAGACCGGTGCAGTTGAATGCAAAACCAACAAGACCGCCATTGAGCTGAATGAAGAGCTGCATGCCAACAACTGATTAATGGAAAATATCCCCCTCTCCCCCGCCCCCTCTCCCGCAAGGGGAGAGGGGAGGTAAGGC
>CAZFPG010000403.1:0-3457 GCA_964521055.1 uncultured Marinobacter sp. | reverse complement strand
TGCCAGGCCTTGCCGGCCTCCAGGGTCGTGTAGCTCAGGCTCGGTATACCACTGGCCCTCTGTCGTTCTCTCTGGAGCAACCACAGAACTCTTTGGTCTCAGCGGGACTAAATGATGAGGGCGATCCAGCAGTACTCTCTGTGGATACGAAAGATAGCCTCCCAGCTTTCACAGCTCGCCTGGAAGACTCCCAGGGCGGCCTGTCCTATGCTGCAGCCGTGCTTGCACATCAGGTTGGCTACGATACCGGAGCCACAGACGAAAGCTCAATGGGTTTCGCGACTTTCGGCTCCCTGAAAATGGCCCTGAGCGACATGGTCACTATTCAGGGCACATTGACGTACTCCGACGGTGCTAACAGCTATCTGTACCGCTCTGGCGAGAACTTCGGTGCGCCAAGCGCTTATGTAGATGGTAGCGGTGATGTTGAGACCATTTCCGGTGTTGGCGGTTCGGTTGGCGCTGGATTTAACCTTGGCGGTGGCCGCAGCATCAACATTGGCTACGGTATGGTCAAAGTTGATTGGGATGATGCCGAAGACGACGCAGCTGCAGCTGGCTTTGCTGGTGTTGTCGGCAGCCAGAGCGAAACTAACTCTGCCATCATGGCCAACTACCAGTGGACTCCTGTCAAAAACGTCATGATGGGCGTTGAGTACCAACTGCTCGATCGTGAAAATGTAGACGGCACCGACGGCGACGCAAGCCGCCTGCTGTTTGCCACTCAGTACAACTTCTAAGTCTTCTAGAAGTTAACTCAGCAGAAACCCCGGCTCCGGCCGGGGTTTTTGTTTATTGACCGCAAAACTACTCTCCCACTCGCAAACGCGTTCGCACCCCTCGACTGGTCATCACTGCCAGCACCTCCATCAACGACAGCACACCCCGGTCGTGCTGCCTGGGCGCTTTGCCCCTACCCATGCGCCCCAACTGCCGCGTGTTCCAGCTCACCTCCATCAGCGCCATGTCGTCAATAATGCGGATACCCGTGCGTATGGGCTTTACCGAACTGGTAAACGCTTCCTCCGCCATCCCTGACTCGGTACGGAATCCGCCGGTTACCATCAACGGCACATCCACCCGCTTTCGAACCTTCTCTGCAAACTCCAGCCCCGCCAGGATCTCAATCACCCCCAGAGACTCCTCTTCGGTAAACCCGCCACGCTGGAAGTCCGCCGAATTCAACTTGATGCCAACACTGAACTGCTCGCTGGTCGCCGCCCGGATAGCCTTGTACACCCCAATCACGAACCGCATCCGCTTCTCCGGGCTTCCCCCCATTCATCATCCCGATGTTGTGATGGGGCGAAAGGAACTGGCTGACCAGGTACCCGTGCGCGCCATGAATCTGAACCCCGGCAAATCCCGCCTTCTCGGCAATCGCGGCGCCGGTGGCGAACCGCTGGATAATTTCCTCAATCTCCGAAACCTCCAGCGCCCGGGGTGTTGCAAACATCGCCTGCAACTCCTTCCGGAACGGCACCGCCGGGACAGGGTTTCTTACAACTGACGAATTATCAGCTTATTCGAGGGCGTAGAAGATTGATTCGCTGAGGATGGCGGCCTGAGCAAGGTAGTCGAGATCTCCGCCCTTCACCCCAGCTGCAGAGAAAGTCTCGCGCCAGTGGTTCTGGACAACATCAACCATTTGCTCAACCACCGTTTTGGCCTGCTCGTTGTTGAGGCCAAAATGATCGCAGCTGCTAATGGCATTCTGGAGGTTGGCCTTCCGACCCCATTCTCCCACCGCCATGGCCTGATCCGCTGAAATGCCGCCCCTGGGTTGCGGACAAACGTCATAGGCCGGCGTCAGGTCCAGCCATTGGCCATCCCAGAAACAGGCGTGGTTGCGCGCATGATCGTCCACATTTCCGATAAGAATATTGAATACCATTCGCCGGAACAGTTCGGCGCCGTCTTTCCGGAAGTCCCGGGCATACTGGCGCAGCAAATCCGACAGTTCAAGGTAGCTTGAATAGCCAGCTCGAACCGCGTATTCGTCCAGATTCAGAAGGGTCATGGCGCTGATCATATGCCGGCGATGAATACCCTCCGGAGTGATAGTGCGATCGAACCGGCGCACCAGAATTACCCGCTTGTTCAACGCCTCCACAATCCGGGTTTCAGCAACGTCAAGCCCAGCCTTCCAGGCCAGCTGCATACCTCCGCCTTCAATGCCGACCATATCGGCAGAGTCCTTGCTGGAACTGAACTTGGCAATCCAGTACTCACCTTTTTCATACAAAAGCGCCTTTGGGCGCGCCCCGCCAACGCTTGTTCCGTGATTCAGGGCCGCATCAAGAGTTGGATCCAGGGCTTTACCCTGATCAATCCGGTCCGCCGCCTCCAGCAGATCTTCTAGCGGGGCTGCCTGACTTTTCTTTGGGGTGTATTGTCTCGGGTCGCTCGTCGCATCCAATGCCCCTATCCGGTCTGGCCCCGCCCGAAGCAGGAAATCGATCTCGCCAAGTTCGCCTTGTTTCCGGCCCGGCTCATTTGCATACCCTCGCAACATAACATTGCGCCCCCAGGCGTCCGGGGAAGCATCGCGAATGGCACTATTCAGTTCGGCATCAAGCACAGTCTCATCATCCGTCAGCATGCCGAGAGGCCGTCCGGAAGGTGCCAGGGAGATAGCGTTTTCGCGCTCAAGGTAACTTCTTGCATACCGAAAAACATGCTCGTAGCGATTAAAAGCGACAGCGCCACATACTACCGGCTCTGTTTCCCCGGGGAGGTAAAGCCAGAGAAAGGCCTCTTCAGAAATCATTGTCGATCACCTTTTTCCCGGAGGCTTTCCCAGTTGCTCTTCCAGTTACCCCGTGTACTGCAGCGTTTCGGGTTACCGACGCCGAAGCACGGGACCTGGAACGTGATGAAATGTTTACCAATGCATCAACAAGAGAACTCACGGTTCCCGAAGACTCCTGAGCACTGAGCGGGAGCGTTGACAGAAGAGGCAGGTTCAGAACCCAGAGTGCACTGACTACCAGGCCAAAGTCCGCGGCCGGGTCGCCACTTTCCAGGGCACTGATATGCCGCCGATCTACACCTCCCAGGCGCCTGCCCAGCTCGGACTGACTCCACTTCCGCTCCTTTCGGGCAACTGCAATCAGCTCACCGGTCACCTTCAGGGCATCCTGAACCTGTCGGATATTGTAGGTCTGTGCTTCAATTGACTTAGGCATTGCTCACCAAAAAGTACAAATAGATAGATAATGTACATTTTAGAGAACAACCTATAAATATCAACGATCGATGGGCAATAAAACGTACAAAGTTCTCGAATATGTACGTTTTAGCAAACAGAAATTGGGAAGGGAGCGCACACACAACCGTCAGGTGCCAAAATCGGCGATATCACCAAGGCAAAAACAAGCGAGGCCGGTCAGGCTATTCAGAACCGTGGAGGGCCAAGGATGGCCCGACCGAGCCTACATGGACGTACTCGCGACGT
>CAZFPG010000402.1:0-3460 GCA_964521055.1 uncultured Marinobacter sp. | reverse complement strand
CCAGTCCTGATCCTTCAAAGGCTAGCATACTGAAGGAGGCTGCGGATTCTGGCAGTTTGACAATTACCGGATGCGAGTTTGATGAGCATGGACGCTGCATACTACATAACCACACTTGAGAAGATGGCTCCTCCGGGGGACAAACCTAAGACTGGCTCTTATGCGATTATAGACTTGGCCATAGCCCACGACTTCTTAAAGCAACTCTACAGTGCTATGGCCAACGAAACCGTTGCGTGGTGGAGTTTGTTTGAAGGCAGCGAATGGCAGCCGGATTGGTCCAGCGGCCCTATCCTGGTTGATTTTCGAAATTGCTATACGTTTACACAGCAGCTTGTGACGGAAATGGAGACCCGCCCTTTGGGTGTCCTTATTCAGTCGTCATTGGACGCGAAAGACCTTCGGGATCGCTGTCAGAAGTGGTTATTTGGGTCGGAGGATGCACGGCAACTGCTACGTTTTCACGAACCCAGAATGCTTGGACCGCTGTTGTGCGTCATGGGGGACGCGCAGCGACATCAGTTTGTGCCTCCAGGCGAACATTGGTCCTGGCACGATGGACAGGTTTGGCGAACTCATATGGCGGCAGCTACCGATAGTGCCGTGTCAAATGAAGAGCCCCTATTCTCTGTCAGCGAAGATCAGCTTCGAGAAGCATCCCATTACCGGATGGCGGCCCAGGCCCAGGATTTTGCCAGCTATTACGAAAGCAATCTCAATTCGCACAACGATCCCTCTGTTTGGGTTTTGAGTCGTTTGTTGGAAGCATATAAAGCAGGGATGAAAAAAGTGTCGGAGCAGGAACGCTGGTTGCGATTGGCGATCATGCGTGGTGATGACTTTCCGGAAAACGCGGAGTACCGGAAGATTCTAAAACAGGAACAATGGTCAGCCAGTGAAAGGCTTACAGCTATGGAAAGCATAAGGAAGTCGGACGATGTCTCAACAGCATGACGTACAGCCAGGAAACAACTTGGCCCCGCCACGAGCCGCAAATGATTCAAGTTCCACTGAGGCCTCTTGCGCCGATTGCCAGGTAGAGTTTGTCGAGTTACTCCACATTACTGGCGAAGCGGATGTGGTACATGCACTGACCGAGAGACAGTGCAATGAGTTGAACCATGCGATCAACGAACTTCGGGCGCCATTGCAAAAGCTGCAACAGGCGGAAAGTGAAGCGCAGGATCGGGTTCCCGACGTCAAGACAGAGGTCTGGCAAGAATTGAAGGAACTGGATGCCTTGCCACCCACATCCACAAGCACCACGGCCCAGGAGCTGCTGGAGGAATACCGCGCTAAGTGGCGCAAGGCGGAACAGCGCCTTGATCGCCAGGAACGTCGACGGGAGCGTATCCAGAAAGAGGTGGAACAGCTCCGTCGTGAGATATTGAGCCCGATGCTCCGACAACCCTCGAATGACCCCAAGGAGCAGCTCACCATTCGGGTGTTCAGAGAACTCACTCATGAACTGGAAAGGACATTGCCCGAGATTGAAACCGTGCTGGGTGCACTCAGGGGCGATGCCGCAACGAGAAAGGCCACCTACGAATCCCTGGATGAACGCCTGGAATACCTCCGGGCGGGGCTGGAGGCGGAAATCGCTTATCGTGTCGCACAGGCATCGAATACAAGCGATGGCGGGGCCATGGCACAACTGGCCCACGAGTCACAGGCTCTCAAGGATCACACTCGCTGGCCGGAGATTATTGCCGATTCGGACGTAGACGCCCTGGCACAACGCCAGCAACGGTTAAATGAAATAGATGAAGTGCCCAAACCTTCCTGGTGGCTCTCCTTCGCCGAATATGCAGCCAGTAGTGATCCGACCCCGACACTGTGGAGTCTGGTCGATACTGAGGAAGTCGAGCGTTATCGTGAACTCCAGGACGAGAAAAAGCGCCTGTTGGTGGAACAGGAGCAGGCCCTGAACCATCTGGTGAAAACCAGTCCGTCCCCGACAAACGATGTATACGCCAGCCCGAACATAGGCAATGCCCGAGCCTGGAATGTGGTGGAACTCAAGCGCACAGGTGAATCCGGATACCGCTATATCCGCCGTGAGGCGCTTCAGCAGTTTCGCAGGGGCTGGCGGCCTCTGACTATGGCTGATGTTAAGGAGGCCATGTCGGCCCAACGCTTCAAGGAAGCGGGCTCCCAGGCTCGCAATCAGTTACGGACGAGCCGGGAACTCAAGCTCAAGCTCGCCCAATGGAAAAGCAAGGAAGACAATTTCTTTAACCAGCTCAATATCGAGCTGTTCAAGGGAGAAATAACCACGGAGGACGGACGCTTCTCGGCAGCCACTGAGGCTCAGATGTTCCGCTTTGCCTCTCAGGCCGGGTTGGCGGCTGTCTACAACCCCGCGAAACAGGAAGCCCACATCGGCGTCAAGGTGGAAGGCGCCTACAGCCTGTTGGAAGGCAAGGCCTCGATTAAGGCACAGTTGCCCAATGCGGAAGGCACGCGCTTGCGCTTGGAATATCAAGACCAGAAAGGCGAACTGGTGCGCCTGGAATGTGGTCACTTGCGTGCTGACGCAGAATACACCATCCAGGGCTTCGCCGGCGCCTGCGCATCCCTGGCCGCCAACGTAAGAGCCTCATCCGCCCCCAATAATGTGGGCATTACCGGAGATGCCTCAGGCGAGGCATTCGCTGGCGGCACCCTGAAGAACGAGGCAGCCTTCAGTGTGAAGTGGAAGGCTGCATATGCGGATGTTCAGCCCTCGGGCCAGGGCGGGACCATTTCGGAAGAGGAGCAGCAAAGTCGGGATAAGGCGGACGAGGCGTTCAAGTCCTTGCTGGAGGTGAAGCCTGAAATAGCGTTGTCTGCGGGGCTCGGAGCCGGATTCGAGTTTAAGATCGGGCTATCCCCACAGAATAAGATTTATATGACTTTGAAAGGTCACTTAGTTCTCGGTCCTGGTGGTGGCGGTGGCGTTGCAGCTGAACTGAGCGTATTGCAGGTTGTGGAACTGATGCAGTTTATACGCTGGTCCTTGGAACAGTCCGATTTCCGGTTCCTGGAATGGGTAGAGAGCGAAGCATTTTCACTGATCTCACTAATGTTACGTGTCCAAGCGATCAGTGGAGAAGATTTAGTTGATATCGTTACGAAGCCAATTCTCGATCTTAGGAAATATTGGGATGAAGCCAGGGAGCGTTACCAAGTGGCCATTGATGCAGCGAGTCAACTGGCGACAAATGGCGAGATTGCCACTTACACACCTGAAGCCAAGGCGGAATTGCTTTATTTGTTTTCAAAGAATGCACCGCGGGCACCTAGCCGGACTGGTAACGACTATAGGCAATTAGCATCCGCCGCATTCGCTGTGTTGAATACTGTAAAAACGCATAGGGAGTTCATGGAAATACTCCGGCGCATGGGTCAGGAGGATGGCGCGAAGGGTAGTGCGGGCGATCTCAAGCGCAACTATGTGAGCTTGGTGCTGCATTTTTTG
>CAZFPG010000401.1:0-3461 GCA_964521055.1 uncultured Marinobacter sp. | reverse complement strand
GAATGCCGCAGCGGGTTTCTGCCTGGAGGCGGGGGCTACCCTGGCGGTGCTTCCCTCCGGAACAGCCAATGATTTTGCCCGCAATCTCGGGCTTCCGGAGGACCCCCGGCAACTCTGTAATCTGGTGGCCGCTGGCAGGACGCGTATGGTAGACGTCGCCGTTGCACAGCAGGGGATGTTTCTGAACGTTGCCCACATAGGCCTGGGAACACTTCCCGTGCGGGAGTCCTCGGGGGAGGCCAAACGTTTTTTCGGTCGTTTCAGTTATGGCGTCATGTTGCTGAACAAGCTGTCCGCTTATCGGGGGTTCCATGGTGTGATTGAAACTGAAACGGGCAAGGTGGCCGGGCGCTGGCTTACCATTGCCGTTTCCTCCGGCGCATTTTTTGGCGGTGGAAACGAGATTCCCGAGGCCTCGGCTGGTGACGGCCAGCTGGACGTGGTTGCCGTCCGTCCGCGCTCAATGTTCCAGCTTTTGCTCACCTTTCTCACTGTTCGCCTGAGCCGGAGCTCGCCGAGGAGGACCAGCACGGTTGTGCAGCTCAAAAGCCCCGAGGTGAAAATCATTACCCGTTCACCCAAAACCATCACCATGGATGGCGAACTTGCCGGGAAAACACCACTGACGGTGCGCTGCCGCCCCGCCTGCCTGACAGTAATCTGCGATGAGCTGGTTACCACGGAGCATTAATCCGCCGGGGCGTTAGCCCCGGCTGTCAGTGCTTTCAAAGATCTTGTCCGCCGAGGCGGCAACAAATCCGCTGTATAGCTGACCATCGGGTCCGGGATAGCGGCGTGCGAATTCATAGAAGCAGCTGGGTATGGCCTCTGTCTGATCAAAGAACCGTACTTCGGCCCTGTCTGCCATGGTGGAAGACTGCTCCAGCAGTTCTTCCGGTGAGCCTTTGATTTCTCCGCCCGAGTTGTTTACCCGGTAGCCATTGTCCTTGAGGATCTGGTTGATCTCCGCCACGGTGCTGAAACGGCTGAGCGCATTGACGCTTACGGTAAAGTGGTTGGCGCGGAAGCCCCATGCCGCCAACCAGGCAGCGTATTCGCTCTCTTCCAGGAGCGCCCGGTAGGTGCCGTAGCTTATGTCCCAGTGCCGGCCGGAGTAGAGGAAGTTATCAGCGGTGACGGCCGCCGGATCGATCTGGCTCACCAGGTCGCGGACAATGGCCTGGAGGTGCTCGGAGCACTGCTCTACCAATAGCTCGGAAATAAACACCTTGGGGGCGTCGGGGTCCGGGTGTTCAAAGTGCCTGGCGTAGAGTTTCTTGGCTTCAAAGTGATACTCGCCGCCTTGCTGGTAACCCAGGGCCAGGAAATGCGCCGCCAGTTTGTCCAGGCTCACCTTCTCCAGGTTGAACGTACGCAGGGCGATATGATCATTCACAATTTCGCCCCCCTGGGTATCGTCCAGCAACCGGTGGATATCCTCGGCAGAGGGAGTCACTTCACAGTAGTTATCCCATAGATGACGGAACAATGTGTCTCTATCGATGTGCATGGAGCGCCTCCTTTTGTGGGCTGGATGGAATGGCTGCCGGTTGCCGGCCGGCGCTTGTGGCTGTCAGTTCCATAAACCGGGCCTGCCCATCGTTACTCAGGTGGAGTGCACTTGCCAGTGCCGCCGGTACCAGTAACAGGTTACGTGTGGGCAGGTATCTGGCAGCCCTGGTGACGGTGGCACGGAAATCCTCGGTGCCGGTATTGGTGATCGCCAGTGTCCGGCCCTGGCCTCCCGTGTTCCATTTTTCCAGCTCCGGTTGAACATCATCAACAATCCGGATTCGGCAGCCAACGGACGCGGACACAGACCGGATGTCTGCCAGCCTTGCCTCAACCGTGGGCCCACCATCGAACGGATCCACATAACCGGTGTGGCGGAAGCCTTCGGCTTCAAGCATGTTCAGGGCAGGGCGGGTATCCGGGTGCACCTGCCCGATAACGGCACGGGCACTTTCATCCATCAGGTGGGTATACAGCGGGTGGTGGGGCATCAGGTCTGCCACAAAGCCATTGTCGCCGGTACCTACCATGCGGGTTACGGTATCGAAGTCGAGATCGACGAAGTGTTCGCGCAGCCAGTTCCAGAATGGCGACTGGCCGTGCCCGTCGGAAACACCCCGCATTTCCGCGATCACGGTGTCTGCAAACCGTCGGGGATGTTGCGCCATGAACAGGAAGCGCACCCGCGAGAGTAATTTGCCCGCCTGCGCCCTGCGAAATGCGGGCCGCAGGAACAGCGTGCAGATTTCACTGCAACCGGTGTAATGGTTGCACAGGTTAAGCACATCCAGCCTGCGAAGCAGGTTAAGCTCCGGTGAATGATGCACCACCTGGCTACGGCGATAATGATACAGCGGTCGTTGCGTGCCCACCGACGCTTCAATGCCTGTGGTACCCATGATGTCGCCGGTTTCAGGATCTTCCAGCACGAACAGGTAGCCCTGGTCGCCGGGGGAGTTCACGGCGCATGCGAAGCTTTCCATGGAGCGCCGGATTTTTCGGGCCAGGAAACCCTGGTCATTCACCAGTGAGGTAAAACCGGGGCCGGATTCCACCGCAATCTGCTGCAGGGCTGGGAGATCCGTCATGGCAACCGGGCGGATAATCATGGTGGCATCCTCATCTGTTACTGACTGTCTGACGGCAAGCTGATATGGCCAGTATGATAGGGTGTAATGTCAGTTTGTAGCTTCAAATTGACAATATTGGTAAGTTATATCTACAAATTGACGTTAAGGTTTGCCAATATGATCAGCCGTCAGGATCAGGAGCTGCTTTTGCGACTCCGCCAGGACGCCCGTTCCAGTATTTCCGACCTGGCCCGGGCCCTGAACGTTTCGCGCTCAACCGTGCAGAATCGCATGGCAAAGCTTGAGGCCAGTGGTGTGATCCGTGGCTATTCAGTGCAGCTGGGCGGGGAGTTCTCGGCCAATCAGGTAGAGGCGCATGTGTCGATCAAGGTCTATCAGAAGCTGACGGCCCGAACCAATTCCGCCCTTGAACAGATCAGCCAGGTATCCCAGCTTTATTCGGTCAGTGGCGAGTACGACCTGATCGCTATTGTCCAGGCACAGTCGCTGGAGGCGCTCAGTGCGGTACTCGACGAAATAGGCAACCTGGAGGGGGTGGAGCGAACCAACTCAGCGGTGGTTCTGGAAACACGTTTCCGCCGCTGAGTGGCTGGAGGCTGTGGTGGAGGTCAGTCGGAATCCGGTTGTGCCTGCGCATTCAACAGGGAAGGCTTCTTGAGCGCCTTGCCAAACAGGTCTTTTTCCTCGGCAATGGCCAGTGCGGCCTTTTCAGCCATGGCTTCGTCCATGCCTTCCACCCGCGCCTGCAGGAACTGGGTAATTTCTTCGGCGAGCTCCAGTACCTTGTCCCGGGCGTCGGCTTCGGCTTTGGACGAGAAGAGCATTGTGTCGGGGTGTTTCAGTGCCATCTCCAGTCCG
>CAZFPG010000400.1:0-3463 GCA_964521055.1 uncultured Marinobacter sp. | reverse complement strand
TGCGAAGTCTTGTACAAGAGGTAAACAGCGCCCGCGATTTGCAGGAGGCGCTGGATATCATCGTTTCGCGGGTGCAAAAGGCAATGGATACCGAGGTATGCTCGGTGTACCTGCTTGATCCGGCCACCAACCGCTATATCCTCATGGCCACCGAAGGCCTGTACCAGCAAGCTGTAGGGCAGGTCAGCCTGGGCTATTCCGAGGGCCTGATCGGCCTGGTGGGCTCCCGCGAAGAGCCCATCAACCTTGAGGATGCACCCTCTCACCCCCGTTACCGCTATTTCCCGGAGACCGGCGAAGAACGGTTCCGCTCGTTCCTCGGCGTGCCCATTATTCACCATCGCCGGGTGCTTGGTGTTCTCGTTGTTCAGCAAAGGGAAAGCTCCCGCTGCTTTGACGAGGGCGAGGAAGCCTTCCTGGTCACGGTCTCTGCACAGCTGGCGGGTGTTATCGCCCACAGCGAGGCCACGGGCGCGATCAGTGGCCTGTCCCTGACCGGGGAGGAGGCTAGGGATGTCAGTTTCAGTGGTGTACCCGGTGCCCCCGGTGTTGCCATTGGCAAAGGCGTGGTGGTCTATCCGGCGGCAGACCTGGACGTTGTGCCGGAAAAGCCGACCGACGATGTTGAACTGGAATTGTCCTTGTTTGAGGGCGCGGTTACTGCGGTTCGCGAAGACATCGAGCGGGTGGCGGCACGGCTGGCTTCCCAGCTTCGTCCGGAAGAGCAGGCGCTGTTTGATGTCTATCTGCGTATGCTGGGCGACGATGCCATGCCGGGCGAGGTGTCCAACCGAATTAAGGAGGGATTCTGGGCCCAGGGTGCCCTGAAGCAGGTGGTTCAACAGTATGTGCGCCACTTCGAGATGATGGAGGACCACTATCTGCAGGAGCGGGCAGTGGATATCCGCGACCTGGGCCGTCGTTTGCTTTCTCATCTGCAGGAAGGAGAACAGAAAGACACGGTCTATCCCGACAACACGGTACTGGTCAGTGAGGAACTGACCCCGGCCATGCTCGGGGAGGTGCCCAAAGGGAAGCTGGTGGGTCTGGTATCGGTGAAGGGGTCCAGCAACTCCCACGTGGCCATTCTTGCCCGTGCCATGGGGGTGCCAACGGTCATGGGGCTGGTGGATATCCCGGTGAACCAGCTCGATGGCAAGGACCTGATTGTGGATGGGTTTGAGGGGCAGATCTTTGCGTCTCCATCCACAGACCTGCGGAATTTCTACCAGGAAATCTGCGACGAGGAAGACGAGCTGGTCAAGGGGCTGGAGGCTCTGCGGGACCTGCCCTGTGAAACAACGGATAACCACCGGGTATCGTTGCTGGTAAACACCGGTCTGATGACGGATGTGGTGCGATCGCTGAGCCATGGCGCGGAAGGTATCGGCCTTTACCGCACCGAAGTGCCTTTCATGATCAAGGATCGCTTTCCCTCCGAGCAGGAGCAACGGGAGTATTACCGCGAGCAACTGGAAGCCTTTGCCCCCAACCCGGTCACCATGCGCACGCTGGATATCGGCGGCGACAAGGCATTGACCTACTTCCCGATCCAGGAAGAAAACCCCTTCCTCGGTTGGCGCGGTATCCGTGTAACCCTGGACCATCCAGAGATTTTCCTGGTCCAGGTGCGGGCCATGCTCAAGGCAAGTGAGGGTTTGAACAATCTGCAGATCATGCTGCCGATGATCAGCAATATTTCCGAGGTGGAAGAGTCCCTGCACCTGATTTACCGGGTATACCACGAGGTCAGGGAAGAGGGTTACAGCATTCACATGCCCAAGGTCGGGGTGATGGTCGAGATCCCGGCTGCGGTATACCAGATCCGCGAGCTGGCGGATCGTGTCGATTTCCTGTCGGTCGGTTCCAATGACCTGACCCAGTATCTGCTGGCGGTGGATCGCAACAATCCACGGGTGGCACAGCTTTATCACTCTTATCACCCGGCTGTATTGCAGGCGCTTGTCCGGGTCGCCCAGGACGCCCATGCCGTGGGCAAGCCTGTGGGTATCTGTGGTGAGCTGGCGGGTGATCCCGGCGGCGCCCTGTTGCTGATGGCCATGGGGTACGACTCCCTGTCCATGAACGCCGCCAGCCTGCCCAAGGTCAAGTCGGTCATTCGCAGCGTCAGCCGTGAATGGGCCGCTCAATTGCTTGAGGATGTATTGCTACTGGATTCGCCCCACGTCATAAAGAGCTGTGTGGATCTGGCGCTGCGAAATGCCGGTTTCGGGCGTTATCTGCGCCCGGGCAAGTCCAGTTCCAAGGCTCATGCCGAAAAGGCCGTTTCCTGATGGTTTGCTGCCAAAGCGGCCATATAGGGTGTTCACTCTAAAATGGACTGCTACGGTAAGGTGCATTAGCCAACAGTACCCGTAAGGGGATAGCAAAGAATGGCAACGACGACAGCAATCAAGCCCCGTCCCCGCATCGGCCTCGCGCTTGGCGGTGGTGGCCCTTTGGGTGGAATCTATGAAATCGGGGCTTTGCGTGCGCTTGACGAGGCACTCGACGGGCTCGATTTCAACGATATTGATGTGTATGTAGGCGTGAATGCGGGGTCTTTCGTGGCTGCTAACCTGGCTAACCAGATGACCACCGCCCAGTTGTGCCGTATTTTTGTGCGCAATGAGGCTGAAGTTCACCCGTTCCATCCGGAGGTTTTTTACCGGCCGGCGTTTCGTGAGCTGGGCAGCCGACTTCTGGCGGTGCCCGGGCTGGTTACCACGGCAGTTCGCCGGTTCGTGAACAATCCCTATGACCAGAGCCTCCTGGAGGCAATGACCATTCTGGCGCAGGCAGCGCCGGCGGGCCTGTTCGACAATGAAGGGCTGCACGAATACCTGCAACGGGCCTTTACCATGCTGGGCCGTACCAATGATTTCCGTCAGCTTCGTCGCAGCCTGTACATCGTTGCAGCGGATGTGGAAAGTACCGAAGCGGTCTGTTTCGGGGCCCCCGGTTTTGACCATGTGCCCATCTCCAAGGCCATTCAGGCCAGCACCTCCTCTCCAGGCATCTACGTACCGGTTATCATCGACGGTCGCTACTATGTGGATGGCACCCTGCGAAAGGGCCTGCATGCCTCTGTAGCCTTCGAGGACGGCGCTGATCTGGTCTTCGCAGTCAACCCCCAGGTGCCAATTGATGCCAGCGCTGCAGTGCGTGCAGGTACCATGGCGCCGGGAGAGCTGACCCGCTCCGGCATGCCTCACCTGCTGTCCCAGATGTTCCGCACCATGGTTTATTCCCGTATGCAGTCCGGTATTGCCCAGTACGCACGGGATTATCCGGATAAGGACATCCTGTTGTTCGAGCCGACCCGGGATGATGCCAAGCTGTTCTTCTCGAACGTATTCAGCTTCCAGTCCCGCCGTATGGTCTGCGAGCACGCTTACCAGATGACGCGCCGTGACCTTCTGAATCGTGCGGATGAACTGGAGCCCAAGCTGGCGAAGTATGG
>CAZFPG010000399.1:0-3487 GCA_964521055.1 uncultured Marinobacter sp. | reverse complement strand
ATTGACAATGCCTCTGGCCGGCCGCCCGGAAATAGCCGCTGTAATTTGGGTGTCACCGGGTTTTACTGTTTTCAATCTGTCTCGGTACCCTTCGTTTGCTGACGATTCCGGGCACAGTACAAAGGCAGTACCCATTTGGACGGCGTCCGCGCCACAAGCCAATGCTGTACTGATATCGTCACCGTCCATAATGCCACCGGCAGCGATAACAGGCAGGTCAACCCGGGCCGTCAGTGCCTGAACCAATTCCAGGGTGGAAATGCCCGGGTCCCCGAGTTCGGGGTTGAACATCCCCCGGTGCCCTCCGGCCTCCAATCCTTGCGCAACTATGGCGTCGATGCCGGCTGCCTTGATTTGCGCGCCCTCCTCCGCCGTTGTTGCCGTTGCTATCAGAACAATGCCGGCCTGCTTCAGGGCCTTTATGTATGCTTGCGGTGGTAACCCGAAATGGAAACTGACAACGGCCGGTTGTTCTTCCGTCAGAACCTGCAGCATGTCTGAATCACTGCCAAACGCCTGGTAGATCTCCCTCAAAGTTGATGGAGGTTCTGCACCAAATTGTTTGAAAAACGGCGCAAGATATTGAAGCCATTGCTGTTCCCGCTGGTGGTCAGCCGTTGCGGGGCGGTGGCAGAACACATTGACGTTAAAGGGCTTTTGAGTAAGTGCCCGGGTTTCGGCAATCATTGCGCTGGCCGCCCGGGAATTGGTCGCGCCGATGCTTATAGAGCCCAATGCTCCTGAATTCGATACTGCCGCAGCAAGCCCGGGGGTTGAGACCCCCGCCATGGGCGCCTGAATTATGGGATGATCGATGTGCAGAATATCATTCAAGCGGCTGATCATTTACTCTCTCCTTTTTGGGCCATGGGGTGTCTCAAGGATGCCTACCTGATCAACTACGCCAGAATTGAGGCGAAAACATCACGAACACGCTCAGAAGCTCCAGTCGCCCCAGCAACATGGCCATCATCAAAACCCATTTAGCGGCATCCGGCAAGGGCTGAAAATTTCCGGCAGGCCCGATGGTGTCCCCCAATCCCGGACCGACATTCGCCAATGCCGTGGCTGCACCACTCAGGCTTGTTGTCAGATCAAGCCCCAGCAGGGCCAGGATCGATGCCACAACGGCCAGTGTTGCCAGAAATATGAAGGAAAACGCAACGCTGGATGCGACGATTTCATCGCTGATGATACGCCCATTGTAATGCCTGGCGATAACGGCATTCGGGTGCAGTAGCCGAAGCACCTGTTCCCGTAACAGCAGCATCGACAACTGAAAGCGGAAAATTTTCATGCCACCGCTCGTTGATCCCGAACACCCGCCCACAAAGGTCAGGAAGAAGAACAGTACCACCACAAACGGTCCCCAGAGAGAGTAATCCTGGGAGGCATACCCGGTTGTGGTGACCACGGATGTCACGTTAAACAAGGCGTGGACAAAGGCATCCAGTGGCACCGCCCCCTCCTTCAGCACCCTGTAAAGAGTGATCACGAGCGCTATCAGGAGCAAAAACTTGAGGAAAAAATGGATCTGCTGATCCCGCAAAAGTGGTTGGGCCTGACCATTCAGGAGCCGTACAAACAGGAAGAACGGAATGCCACCGAGCAGCATGAAGATAGTCGATGCAGCAAGAATGGGGAGCTGATCATACTGCCCCATGGAGCTGTCAGATGTTGAGTAGCCGCCCGTCGATACGGTGGTCAGGGCGTGGTTCAGGGCATTGAACAGATCCATTCCCAGGAGCCAGTACACTGAAATACAGCCGGCGGTCAGGATCAGGTAGCTGAATACAAGTCCACGGGCCAGGCGGTTTGTACGTGGTACGGCCTTTTCGGCCCACTCGGAGGATTCCGTGGCAAACAGACGCATACCGCCAATTCTCAGGAATGGCAGAATTGCCACGGCCATGCCGATAATCCCGATACCCCCCATCCACTGCATAATGGACCGCCACAGCAAAATATCATCAGGAAGATGATCAAGGCTGCTCATAACGGTGGAGCCGGTCGTTGTAACCCCCGAAATACTCTCAAAGAAGGCATCGGTTACCGTCAGTTTCAGGTCACTGAGGAGCAACGGCAGGCTCGAAAACAAGGGGATAAAAACCCACGCCGATACGGTAAGGATGAACATCTGTCGCTGTTTGAGCGCATATCGCTTACGGCCGGCACTTAGAAAACAGGCAAGGCCCACGACGAAACAGATACTTGCAGACTTAACAAAGGCCATCCAGTCCGGTGTTTCACCGAACATCAACAGATTGACTGGCAGTGTCATCAGGAAACTGAGAAGAATCAGCAGAAATCCAAGAATTTGTATTACAGGCAGTATATTGAACAGTGCCATAGCCAGGATCGCCCAGACCTCTCACGAATGATTTTCGCCAATGTAACGTTTTGAATCCCCGACCGTTTGAACGCAGGTCGGGAAACCGGCGTAAGCAAACCATATCTTCGGGTAATTTAGGACGGTGACCAACGAATTTTTACGGTATTTTTACGGGGCTGGAGAAGAACCCTTGTGCGGTCTGTGGGAGGATCTTCACTTGCAGCACGTGTTTTCCGAGGAAGGTACAGGTGAATAGACGACGACCGGGCTCCCTGTTGGCTGAAAACCGTATGGAATCTACAGAGAATACATCGGCAAATGAGTACCTGGTGGCGGTTGATGGCTCAAACCAGGGAGAGGCGCTGGTCCGTGCGGGGTCGCAAATGGCTGGGCGCCAGAATGCCTCCTGGACAGTTGTTACCGTTGACAATGGCCGCAAAGGATCCGATGAACGGAAGCGTCTGGATCAGGTTCTTGACCTGGCTTCGCGGTTAGGGGCGAGGGTACGGAGGCTTCGCGGTCACGACGCGGCAGAAGAGATCCTGGCATTCGCTAAAGCGCACAGCATCACCACATTGATACTGGGCCATCCTCATGACCGTTGGTGGAACGTCCGCAAATCCACCGCCGGCCGGCTGCTGAAACAGGCCAGGAGTTTCGAGCTCACGTTTGTGTCTGCGCCCGTTAAACAGCGCCGGCGGCTGTTCGGAACTTCCGATGCAAGCGCCCGTTGGAGCGATTACGTCTGGGCCCTCGGCAGCGTTGGGGCTGCGACGGCGGTGTCGCTGGGCCTCCAGGACGTGTTGCCTCTCGGAAACCTGTCGCTGATCTTTCTGACATCGGTACTCTGGGTGGCAGCAAGAACCGGTATTCGTCCCGCCCTGTTTACCGCGGTACTGAGTTTTCTGACCTACAACTTTTTCTTCACCGAACCGCGGTTCACGCTCCATATGACAGACACGGATGAACTCCTCACTGTCCTTCTGTTCCTGATTGTTGCGATAACTGGCGGAAACCTTGCCGGCAGGCTGAGGGGCCAGGTTCAGATGCTGCGCGCGTCAAACGACCTCACGGACGCCCACCTTCGATTCACCCGTCGTTTGGCTTCCGCTGCCGATATACCTTCGGTAAAAACTCAGGCAACACAGGCACTTT
>CAZFPG010000398.1:0-3492 GCA_964521055.1 uncultured Marinobacter sp. | reverse complement strand
TGCACCCTCCGTATTACCGCGGCTGCTGGCACGGAGTTAGCCGGTGCTTCTTCTGTGAGTAACGTCAAGCCTTACAAGTATTAGTTGCAAGGTTTTCCTCCTCACTGAAAGTGCTTTACAACCCGAAAGCCTTCTTCACACACGCGGCATGGCTGGATCAGGGTTGCCCCCATTGTCCAATATTCCCCACTGCTGCCTCCCGTAGGAGTTTGGGCCGTGTCTCAGTCCCAATGTGGCTGATCATCCTCTCAGACCAGCTACGGATCGTCGCCTTGGTAGGCCTTTACCCCACCAACCAGCTAATCCGACATAGGCTCATCCAATAGCGCAAGGTCCGAAGATCCCCTGCTTTCCCCCAAAGGGCGTATGCGGTATTAATCCGGGTTTCCCCGGGCTATCCCCCACTACTGGGCAGATTCCTATGTATTACTCACCCGTCCGCCGCTCGTCAGCGGGTGCAAGCACCCCTGTTACCGCTCGACTTGCATGTGTTAAGCCTGCCGCCAGCGTTCAATCTGAGCCATGATCAAACTCTTCAGTTTAAATCATACAAGAATCCGAAGATCCTCTATTCTTGCTCAAGACAAAACTCAATTTTCGACGAGTCACTGTCCTGATATTTCGTATCCGAAATACCTCGGCCAGCGCCCACACGAATTACTTGGTCAACTTTTTAAAGAGCGTTCGGGGCTTGCCCGATCAAGGTGGCGTATTCTACATCGAATCACCGCCTTGTCAACCGTTAATTTTGATACCGACTCGAAACCGGTAAATTATCAATTAAATCAAACGGTTGCCTTTCAATTTCTGACCCGCCCCAGGGGCGTGTCCCTCGAAAGAGATGCGCATTCTACAGAGCCTTGAGCATGTGTCAACGAGGTTAAACAACTATTTTTGCGATGTCTCGGTTAGCACCTATGCTGCTGATCAAATCGCGATCAAGGTGCTCATTTTATGCCCCGGATTCAGGCAGACTGGTCTGCCGGTCGGCGCGCTTTTCTGAACAGCGCCAGAATCGGGCCCGACAATGCATAGACAAGAAAGCCGGTAAACAGAACAGTCGCCGGATCAAGCGCAACCACCACGAATACAAGAACTACCAGAAGAATGGCAGCGAAGGGCACCCGCCCCCGCATATCCAGGTCCTTGAAGCTCTTGTAGAGGATGTTGCTGACCATCAGCACACCACAACCACCAACAACGACGATGGTCATCAGCGTAAGCCAACTGGCCGGCTCGACATCATGAAAGCACCACACCAGTCCGGCCACGCAGGCAGCCGCAGCTGGACTGGCCAGCCCAACAAAGAACTTCTTGTCCACAGAGCCAATCTGGGTGTTGAATCGCGCCAACCGCAACGCCGCACCAGCCACGTAGATAAAGGTGATCGCCCAGCCGACCTGGTCGAGGTTATTCAGGGACCAGAAGAAAGCCACCAATCCTGGCGCCACACCAAAGGCCACCATATCGGCAAGACTGTCGTACTCCTCGCCAAACTTGCTCTGGGTATTGGTAAGCCTGGCAACGCGACCATCAAGACCATCCAGTATCATTGATACGAAGATCGCAATGGCTGCGTTATCAAACACACCATTGGCTGCAGAGACGATAGCGTAGAAGCCAGAGAACAGTGAGGCTGTTGTCAGCGCATTCGGTAGAAGATAAATCCCCTTGCGACGGACAGGGGCGCCTTCAACGAGCTCTTCCTCAACAACCTCGCCGGTCTCAATGTCATACTCGGGCCCTTTCAGATCACTCTGCTCCTGGGCACCGCTTGCTGCAGCCGCTTCGTTAGCCTGCTTTTTTTCGTCACTCATTCCAGTCACTCCGGAAAGCATTTAGGCCGAGTATATACGAAAAACGCGGCCACCCGGGCCGCGTTTTCCAATCCAGTCCGGGTTACCGGCTCAGTTTTTCTCTTTGTCCACGATCTTGTTCGCGGAGATCCAGGGCATCATGGAGCGCAGCTTTTCACCTACGGTCTCGATCTGGTGCTCGGCATTGATGCGGCGGCGGGCCGTCATGGACGGATAGTTGCTGCTGCCTTCCTGGATGAACATCTTGGCGTATTCACCGGTCTGGATGCGCTTCAGTGCGTTGCGCATGGCTTCACGGGACTGCTCGTTGATGATCTCCGGGCCAGTCACATACTCACCATACTCGGCGTTGTTCGAGATGGAGTAGTTCATGTTGGCGATACCGCCTTCGTACATCAGGTCAACAATCAGCTTGAGCTCGTGCAGACACTCGAAGTAAGCCATTTCCGGCTCGTAACCGCCATCGACGAGTGTTTCGAAAGCTGCCTTGACCAGCTCCACCGTGCCACCACACAGAACAGCCTGCTCACCGAACAGATCGGTTTCAGTCTCGTCCTTGAAAGTGGTCTCGATAATACCTGTACGGCCGCCACCAATACCGCTGGCGTAGGACAGGGCCAGGTTCTTGGCAGTACCGGAAGCGTCCTGGAAGATGGCAATCAGGTCAGGGATACCGCCGCCACGGGTAAATTCCGTGCGCACGGTGTGGCCCGGTGCCTTGGGTGCGACCATGATCACGTCCAGATCCTTGCGCGGTACAATCTGGTTGTAATGGATCGAAAAGCCATGGGCGAACGCCAGCGTAGCACCCTGCTTCAGGTTCGGTTCGATCTCCGCGTTGTACAGCTGTGCCTGGAACTCATCCGGCGTCAGCACCATAACCACGTCAGCAGCGGCAACAGCAGCCGGGACATCGCTGGTTTTCAGACCATAGGCTTCCGCCTTGGCAATGGAAGAAGACCCCGGACGAAGACCCACAGTCACATCAACACCGGACTCTTTCAGGTTGCACGCGTGGGCGTGACCCTGTGAGCCAAAACCGATGACGGCAACTTTCTTGCCCTGAATGATGGAAAGATCGCAATCCTTATCGTAGTAAACCTGCATGTATAACCTCTATATTTTGTATTGGCCTGTTTTGTGGCCGTCATTGTACAGAATGATGTCACCGCCTGTTACAGGCTTAATACCTTCTCGCCGCGGGCAATACCTGAAACACCGCTACGAACAACCTCGAGCACGCCCGATGTCCCCACCGCCTGGATAAAGCCATCCAGCTTTTCACTGTTACCGGCCAGCTGGACGGTATAGACGGAACTGGTGACGTCCACGATCTGACCACGGAAGATATCCACGGTGCGCTTGATCTCGGCGCGCTGGGAGCCTGTTGCCTTGAGCTTAACCAGCATCAGCTCGCGTTCGATGTGAGAACCCTCGGTAAGATCCACCAGCTTGACCACCTCGATCAGTTTATTGAGCTGCTTGGTGATCTGCTCGATAACCCTGTCAGAGCCAGTTGTGGTTACCGTCAGGCGGGACAGGGTCTCGTCCTCGGTGGGCGCTACTGTCAGCGTTTCAATATTGTAGTTGCGCTGCGAAAACAGCCCCACCACGCGGGACAGGGCACCGGGTTCGTTCTCAAGCAAAACAGAAATGATTCGACGCATGATCAGAC
>CAZFPG010000397.1:0-3499 GCA_964521055.1 uncultured Marinobacter sp. | reverse complement strand
CTACACTTAGGGTGCACACGAACTTAAATGATTCAGTAATGACCAAGATAATTAAGATAGATAGGTTCTGCAACCTTGAGGGGAACTTAATTTTAACTTAATTTTTCAGGCGGGAAAGCAGGCCGGACGTAGCCCGGCCTGGCAAAAGGTTACGATTTTCTCGGGTCTGTGGCGCCAATCAGTTCGTCGTTCCGATGGTGATCCCGGAAGCTGACCAGGCTCTCAACACCGGTAAAATCCACCAGGTCGCGGAAATCGACCCAGTCCACCAGGCTGTACAGGCAAATAGCCGGGTAGTTCCACTGGCTGAACTGCCCCTCATCGACCATCGCCGCCAGGGTTCGCATCGTCATCATGATGCGCTCCCGCTGAAGGTTGAAAAACATCAGGTTCTCACTGGTGTCGATGCCCGACCGGGACGACAGCAGCAGAATAACAGCGGAATCGTTGGCAGCATCGATCAGCGTCAGCTGGTTCTCCTGGTCCCAGGTCAGCGGGGCCAGGCCCTGCTTTTCGCTGATATAGCGGGCGATCACCCTGGAGTCATAGACCTCCTGGCTGCCATCGATCAGCATGGGAATTTTCAGCGCCGGGTTGTTACGCCTGAGCTCCTCCCTGTCCTGACCGTAGATGTCGAGATTCACGAATTCATAATCACTATCGGCCAGTAATAGCCGGATACGCCGGACGTAGGGGGATGTGGTAGAACCGATCAGTTTCATGAGATCTCCTTTTTTGGATGGGATTAATGGCCGAGCAGGGATTCGGGATCTGCAAAGCTGTAGCCGGTAGCCTCTGCCACCTCGCGAAATGTCACCTTGCCCTGAAAAACGTTAAGGCCATTGCGCAAGTGATGGTCGTCTTTCATCGCCGGCTCAGGGCCCTTGTTGGCCAGGGCGGCAATGAATGGCAACGTTACATTATTCAGCGCCAGTGTAGACGTCCGGGCAACCGCGCCCGGCATATTGGCAACACAATAGTGCACAACACCATCCACCACATAGGTGGGAGCGTCGTGAGTGGTGGGCCGGGAGGTTTCGGTACAGCCGCCCTGGTCAATAGCCACATCCACAATGACACTGCCTTCCGGCATACGCCTGACCATATCACGGGTGACCAGTTTGGGCGCGGAGGCCCCGGGAATCAGCACGCCGCCGATGACCAGGTCCGATTCGATCACGGCTTCCTCGAGGGTTGCAGCCGTGGAGAACAGGGTGCTGATACGGTTGCCATACAGATGGTCGAGATTCCTCAGTACATCCATATTCCGGTCCAGTACGGTGACCTGCGCCCCCAGGCCGATGGCCATGGCCACCGCATTCTGCCCGACCACGCCACCGCCAATCACCACCACCCGGGCCGGACTGACACCGGGCACGCCACCCAGCAGCACGCCCCGTCCACCCAGGGATTTCTCCAGGCAATGGGCCCCGGCCTGGATCGACATCCGGCCCGCCACTTCCGACATGGGTGCCAGCAACGGCAACCGGCCATGGCTATCGGTCACTGTTTCATAGGCAATGCAGGTGGCGCCGGATTTGACCAGGTCATCTGTCTGGGCCTGGTCCGGCGCCAGGTGCAAATACGTGAACAGGGTATGCTCCGGCGTCAGCAGCGCCCTTTCATCGGCCTGTGGCTCCTTGACCTTGACGATCATGTCTGCCGCGGCAAACACGGCGGGGCCGTCATCAAGAATCTCAGCGCCCGCCTTGCGGTAATCCTCGTTACTGAATCCGATCGCCGAACCTGCCTCGGCCTGGACATACACGTTATGCCCATGGCCACAAAGTTCATGGACCGCCGCAGGGGTCATACCTACCCGGTACTCGTGGTTCTTGATTTCCTTGGGTACACCGATCTTCATCCTCTGCCCCTTGAATCCGTGGAGTAAACACTGTGTCATTCGCTAAAGTGTAGTAAAAAGGGATGACACCGGCAGTAGCAATTGAATGCATCGGTTCAACGGGCCCCGGCGTAAAATACCGGACCAACCAGGCAATCGACCCAAACGGAGCAGGAACCTATGAACACACACAGGCATACGATGACAGCAGCTTCCTTTTCGAAGCCCGCGGCACTTTCACTGGCCGCGGCCCTAACCCTGGCAAGTGGACAGGTAGCAGCGGAAATGCAGACAGAAACCGTGGAATACGAAGTCAATGGCGAAACCTTCACCGGTTACCTGGCTTACGATGACGAGGCCGATGGCAAGCGCCCGGGTGTTCTGGTGGTTCACGAGTGGTGGGGGCATAACGAATTTGTCCGGGAGCAGGCAGAGAAGCTTGCCGAAGCCGGCTACACGGCATTTGCACTGGATATGTATGGTTCCGGCAAACTGGCGGAGCACCCTGAAGACGCCCAGCAGTTCATGAAGGAAGCCACCAAGGACATTGATCAGGTCAAGGCCCGGTTTATGGCCGCCAAGGAACTGCTGGAGCAGCACGACAGTGTTGACGGTAGCAAGATAGCCGCCCAGGGCTACTGTTTCGGCGGGGCCGTGGTGCTTAACATGGCACGCATGGGCGTGGATCTGGATGCCGTGGTCAGCTACCACGGCGCCCTGGGAAGCCCCATCAAGGCGGAGACCGGCAAGGTCCAGCCCCGGATTCACGTCTATACCGGCGGGGCGGACAAGATGGTGCCATCA
Organism: uncultured Marinobacter sp.; assembly: GCA_964521055.1. Classification (GTDB taxonomy): domain Bacteria; phylum Pseudomonadota; class Gammaproteobacteria; order Pseudomonadales; family Oleiphilaceae; genus Marinobacter. Next base: position 852 of record CAZFPG010000397.1, on the reverse strand, counting down.
GATCAGGTGGCAGGCCTGGTGAAAGAGATGCAGGACGCCGAAGCGGACCTGACCCTGGTCAACTTCCCGGGAGTTCTGCACTCCTTCACCAACCCCGGCGCAGACAGGATTGCCGAGGAATTCGACATGCCGGTCGCCTATGACGAAGAGGCTGCAAGCCGCTCCTGGGAGGGCACCATGCGGCTTTACGACGAAGTCTTCAAAGACTGAACGCTTCAGAGGGCACTGTCTATGGTGCCCCTTACCTCTTCCCGCACGTCCTCCACCTTGCGGCCGGCGGTAGCCACTGGCGGGTGGATGACGATGTCGATGGTGCCCGGTGAGAATACCGCGGTGCCTTTGGGCAGGCGGTCGTGGGACCCCCGTATCGTCACCGGAAGAATGGGTAGCTGGCCATCACGGGCGATGACAAACCCGCCTTTCTTGAAGGGTAGCAGTTTGCCATCCCAGGACCGGGTACCCTCCGGGAAAATCAGGATACTGGTGCCTTCGGGCAACTGTGCCACCCCCCGCTTGATGCTTTCCAGGGCATCGCTGCCTTTGGAGCGGTCAATAAACAGGTTCCGTGAGGTTTCCAGCGCCAGGCCAAAGAGCGGCACTTTCCTCAGTTCCTTCTTGATTACCCAGCGGTATTGCAGCCCCAGAGCGAGAACCAGCGCGGGCGGATCAAAGTAGGAAGCGTGGTTGCTGAGGATGACGTAACGCTGGGCCGGGTCGATGTTTTCCTTTCCGGAGACCCGCAGGCGAATGCCTGTCAGTTTGAGAATGCACCAGGCGTAGACCTGGGTGCCATGAAAGGCGGCATTGCCGCTTCGACCGGCCAGTGCGGCAATGACTATGGGAAGGAAAAGG
>CAZFPG010000396.1:0-3502 GCA_964521055.1 uncultured Marinobacter sp. | reverse complement strand
ACCCTGGCCAGGGGATAGAGGACAATGCCAGAGCCCAGCACCACCACCGCTGCCGCTAGCGCCAGGCTGGTGTATTCCTGCAGTGGCGCTTGCTGGTCCGCCAACACCGCAAACACCAGCATGGGCACAAACAGCTCCATGTTCAGAGTGTTCAGGCCCTGGATGTCGGGTGTGCGGTAACGACCGTAAAGTGCACCACAGCCGGCAATCAGGAACACCGGCAACATCGTGGACAGTATCTGGGCAAGCATTCAAAGGCTCCGAACATAAATCGGGATGAGCAGTTAATCCGTTAGGTTCGCAAGTATTGGCGGTGCCAGGCAAGTAAAACCTGTTCCCCTGCGACCAAAGACGGAACCTGTGGTTGCGGCTGTTGTCGCTCCTGCCCCAGAATAATGCCATTCCCCAGAACCCTGACAGATCCCAGATCGACATCGTAACGGAGGCCCAAGTGCCAGATACCTTTGACCGGCTCGTTCAGCGGGAAAATACCTGCTCGGTAAAGTTTGATGCCCGCAGGGCAGTGTTCGGCCGCGAGGATGTGGTTCCGCTCTGGGTGGCGGACATGGATTTCCCGGCGCCGGAGGCGGTCACTCAGGCGCTGGAGCAAAGGGCCAGGCACCCGGTTTACGGTTATACCCTGTTCCCGGATAGCCTCTATACATCGATTATCGACTGGTTTCGAAGCCGCCATGGCTGGAGCATTGAGCGTGATTGGATACTGATGGCGCCGGGTGTGGTGCCGTCCCTCCACGCTGCGGCCCTGGCGTTTGCCGGGGAGGGCGAGGGGGTCATTATCCAGCCGCCGGTCTATCCGCCGTTTTTCAGTTCCATTCAGAAAACCGGCCGTGTGGTTATTGAGAACCCGCTTGAGCAGGTGGATGGCCGGTATCAGATGAATCTGGAGCATCTGGAGGCCTGCGCTGCGAGAGACGATGCCAGGGTGCTGTTGCTGTGTTCACCTCATAATCCGGTTGGACGGGTCTGGCCCGAGAGCGAGTTGAGGGCGGTGCTGGCGATAGCCCGGCGGCATAATCTGATGGTGCTGTCGGATGAGATTCACTGTGACCTGATCTATCCGGACAGGCCCGCCCACCATGTGCTGGCTCGCCTGGCAGCGGAGGACGATGCCCTGGTCACGGCCGTGGCACCCAGCAAGACCTTCAATATGCCCGGCCTGGGATTGTCAGCACTGGTGGTGGCGAATCCGGAACATCGAAAGGCGTTGAAAGAGGTGTTCGACGCCATGCACATGAACCAGTGCAATCCTTTCAGCATTGCCGGTTTTGAGGCTGGTTACCGCTACGGCGGTCAATGGCTGGACCAGTTGATGATTTACCTGCAGGCCAACCGGGATTACGTGACGGATTACATCCGGCAGCACTTGCCTGCCATTACGGTAACGGACCCGGAGGGAACCTATCTGCTATGGCTGGATTGCCGGGCCATGGGCATGGACGATGGGGAATTGAAGCGATTCTTTGTCCACCAGGCAGGCATTGGCATGAATCCGGGGACCACGTTCGGCGAGCCGGGCAGTGGATTCATGCGCATGAATATCGGCTGCCCCAGGGCGGTGCTGGAGACGGCCCTGGAACGGATCCGGCTGGCCTTGGAGAAGCAACCGGGCTAGTTAGCCTTGTCCGATTGGGTCTTGCAGGGATGTTCAACCGGCTCCCAGTGGGGAGGCTGGCTCATGCCCGGCAACTGGCCATTGCTGGGACGGATGGCACGATAGGTCTGCCCTTCATGGACGGCCATCTGTCCGACGGTGTAGCTGGCGCCAAAGCTCCAGTGCCCGGGCTCGTTGCAGGCCTGTCTGGTTTTGTTCCGGGATTCTGCCGGTTGTTTCTGATCCCGGGCTCTCGCCGGCTGGTGGGGCTCGTCTTCCTTGCTTTCGATAACGGTTTTGGCTTCCCGTTTGCCGCAGTCCGGTGCCGAATCCAGTTTTTTCCATTCGAAATCCGCCCCCGGCGTTTTTCCCTCATGGAGTTCCCGTGACTCGTACCAGTTGCCGTTATGGAAGACGGTTTTCCCGGGTGGATAGTAGCGGCTTGGGATCCAGGTGTTTTCCTCAGGGTCACAGGGGGTGGCAAAGGCCATTGTGCTGAAAGCTGCGAAAGTCAGAGTACAGGCCCATTTAAGGATTCTTGCCGCGCTGTTATCCATGAGTGTGTGCCTCATCAATCAGAATTGTTCGCCTGTTCAACGGTATCTGCTGCGAAGTTCCCTGGTGCGGGTGGCCAGGAAAAGGCCGGCGAGGATCAGCAACCCGCCGATAATATGGAAAAGACCAAGCCGCTCACCAAGGAATATACCCGCCATCACCGACGCAAACACCGGAGTAAGGTACATGAAAATGGCGGCCTTCGCCGGGCCGATCCGGTGTACCCCGTGGTTCCAGAATGCGTAGGCGAGAATACCCGGGAAGATGGCAAAGTACATCATTGGCAGTGCTGTCGACCGGTTCAGTTCGAAACCGCCGGAGAAGAAAATCAGGTCTACCAGGAAGAACGGCAATATCACCATGGTGCCGCAGGCAATCTGCACAGTCAGGAACGTCAGTGGCGGCAGCGGCACCGCCTGGCGGCGAAGCAGCACGGAGAACAGGCCCCAACTGAACACCGCCAGCACCATGATCAGGTCACCGGGTTGTGCCTGCAGACCGGTAAGCACTGAAATATCCCCCCGGGCCACAACCGCCAGAATGCCCAGCACGGCAAGGGCGATACCGAGAGCCTGTATCGGGCGTGTGCGATCTCCGAGCAGAATCCAGGCCAGCAACGCCACCATGATGGGGATAGTGGCGTTAATGAGCGCAATGTTGGTGGCGGTGGTGGTGACCGCAGCAAAGTAAAGCAGAGAGTTGAAGGCCGCAACGCTGAAGGTGGCCAACGCCAGAATCGACAGCCAGTGTTGGCGGACCAGCTGGCGCTGGCGCCATACGCCCGGTAACCCGAAGGGCAGGAGTATCACCAGAGCAATGACCCAGCGCCAGAAGGACATGGACAGCGGCGGAATCTCACCCACCACGCCCTTGGCGACAACGGCGTTGCCGGCCCAGAACAATGGGGTCAGAACCAGGCCGGTATAGGCCAGCCATAGGGGTGGTTTTGGGGTTTCTGATGACACGCGGACTCCTGTCGGGATGCCGAGGTAGTTCAGGAACCCGACAGGATACTACTCTCCGGGCACTTCTGCCTCTGTACCTACATGGTAAGCCGCAAAACCTGCCATAACGACCTGATCCACCGCCATTCCGATGACCCGACCGTTGCTTCTTGCCCGTATCGGGTGTTGTGCATTGGTGATCGGGTCCGATACATAGCCAAGGACTTCACCTTCATCGACTTTGGCGCCGAGCTTTGTCTCGCTGAACAGAATGCCACCATGCTCGGCGCGTACCCACTCCGAGTTGTAATAGACGGGCTCGGGGTCCCCCCAGACGAACATCCGTGAAATCATGCCTTCCTTGTCCATCAGGCTGGTAATACTGTTGACG
>CAZFPG010000395.1:0-3506 GCA_964521055.1 uncultured Marinobacter sp. | reverse complement strand
GTCGACCCCAGGGCCCACGTGGATAAACGCTTGTACAGCCAACTGACCGCGTTGGGTTTCCGCCGTAGCGGCTCGCACTACTACCGCCCTCACTGCGAACACTGCAACGCGTGCGTACCGGTACGACTGAAAGTCGACCAGTTCCAGCCCGACCGCAGTCAGCGCCGGGTAATGAAGAAGAATTCCGATCTGACTTGCACAATGGTCCGCGCCAGTTTCTCGGAACGATACTACAGCCTCTACGCTCATTACATCGAACAAAGGCACGCCGACGGAGACATGTACCCGCCCTCCCGGGAACAGTTCATGTCTTTCCTGGTGGAAGGAGCGACGGATTCCTGGTTCGTGGAAATTATGGAAGGGGAAAAGCTGGTTGGCCTGGCCGCCGTGGATATGCTTGATGAGGGGCTATCAGCCATATACACCGTGTTCGACCCCGCCTACGAGCACCGAAGCCTGGGGACCTTTTCGGTACTCTGGCAGATTGAGGAGGCAAAAAGGCTGGGGCTTCCCCACCTGTATCTGGGATACTGGATTGAAGAGTGCCGGAAAATGAACTACAAAACCCGATTCCGCCCTATCGAAGCCCTACGGGACGGCCAGTGGCGACCAATGGACGTTAACTGATTTTGCCAAATGGCGACAAATCAGGCAGAATTGCGCAATTTAAAATCACAGCAAGCCAATTTACGAGGTTTTTACTGAATGGCAAAGTCCGATGCTATTGAAATGGAAGGCGTTATTGTTGATACGCTTCCAAACACCATGTTCCGCGTTGAACTTGAAAACGGCCATATCGTTACCGCTCACATCTCTGGCAAGATGCGCAAGAACTATATCCGTATCCTGACAGGAGACAAGGTCAAGGTTGAGCTGACCCCTTACGACCTGAGCAAGGGGCGCATTGTTTACCGCGCCCGTTAATAGCAGCACGGTATTGTGAAGCCCCGAAGCCGGGGCTTTTTCTTCCCCCGCCAGACCTGGCGCCCTCTACTCCCGATTTTCCGCCGAACACTCCGCCGCACCGGGGTTGGTGTAACACCGCACCTTTCGCAGTATGGTCATCATTTCATCATGATATACCCCTGCAGCCAGCATACCGGACTGTTCCGTGGACTCCTGCATGTCTATCCGCACGCTGCGTAGCATCTCCTGATACCCACGGATCGCCTCAGGTGATATCTCAACCCAGCGCTCATCGGGTATCGCCCGCTCATATTGCCGGACAATGCGCATGGCCTCCGGATAGAGCCTGGACATGATTCGCCGGGACTGGCGCACGAAAGCATCATCGAATTCACCTTTCCGTGCAATCAACTGGACCGTTACCTGCCCCACCGGGTACTTCACGATACCGCCTTTCTCGCCCATGCCACGGAACATCTCCAGTACTTCATAGGCGGCTGCGGGCGCATAGCTGATATCCGCTTCGCCGGAATTGAACAGTCGGGAAAAGTTGGAGATTTTTGCAGTGACCGGGACCCCTCCCACATATTCGACCATATGACGGGCGTCATGATGACCTTCGAACACGGTAATGCGCTTGTTTTTAAGGGCATCCACATGGTCAATGGCGCGATCATTCACAAACAGATAGGCCGCACCCATCGGCGTCACACCGAGTACTTCGTATCCATCCTGCTCCAGGTGCTTGCCTACTCTCGGGCTGGACAGAATATGAAGCAGGACCTGCAGGTCTTCATAGTAAGGCACGGCACCGATAGCACTGATCGATCCCGAGAAGTCATTGAATTTCCGGGCCCCCATATCGGTTACCGCTACGATGTCGCACTGGCCGGCGCGGAAATCGGCTACCGCCTGGTTTTCATCCGTGTATGGCTGCATCGACAGCGACACTCCGGCCATGGTGGCCTTGCGCTGGTAGTCCTGCAGGGTGCGGTAGACGAAACCGCCAGCACCCGCCACGTCAAACACACAGAATTTCCGGCGCTCCTCGGCACCAGCGGTGCCCCAGCCCCAGGAAGCCAGAACACCCACTAAAAGCAGGGGCAATACTTTCATTTTCCGATTCTCCTTATCGTTGTTGTCATGTGGAAGTGCAGGCCAGCGCCCGCCAAGGCCGCTTATCAGGCCTGCAGACAACAATCTGACAGGAAAAGGAACGGAATGGATTGACGGCAATGTCAGGGAAGCAGGCCCAAAAGGGTCAATTGGATAAGGGGCAGCCACAAAAAAGGCCACGCTGTTGCCAGCGTGGCCTTCTGCTTAACCGGTCACGGTACAACGTCTAGACCGCCTCGGCCGGTTCGTCCTCGTAATCGAATTGCAGTTCATCGTCCTTGAGGTGAATGTGGACATCACCACCATGCTCCGACAGGCGGCCAAACAGGATCTGCTCAGCCAGGGGCCGCTTGATCTTGTCCTGGATCAGGCGAGCCATCGGGCGGGCGCCCATGGTGACATCGTAGCCCTTCTCCGCCAGCCATTCCTTCGCGGCATCGTCCACATGAAGCACAACGTGCTTCTCATCCAACTGGGCCTGCAGTTCGGTAAGGAACTTGTCCACCACGTAGGTGATGGTGCCCGGCTGGAGGTCACCGAACTGGATAATGCCATCCAGGCGGTTGCGGAACTCCGGCGTGAAGGTCTTGGAGATGATTTCCATGCCATCGGTGCTGTGGTCCTGCTCACTGAAACCAATGGAACGGCGGGCCATGCTCTCGGCACCGGCGTTGGTGGTCATCACCAAGATTACATGGCGGAAATCCGCCTTGCGGCCATTGTTGTCCGTGAGGGTACCGTGATCCATCACCTGCAGCAGCAGGTTGAAGACTTCCGGATGGGCCTTCTCGATCTCATCCAATAGCAGCACACAGTGCGGATGCTTGCTTACGGATTCCGTCAGCAAACCACCCTGGTCGTAACCCACGTAACCCGGAGGCGCACCGATCAGCCTGGACACGGTATGGCGCTCCATGTACTCCGACATATCGAAGCGAACCAGCTCGATACCCAGCACCTTGGCAAGCTGCTTGGTGACTTCGGTCTTGCCCACACCCGTGGGGCCGGCAAACAGGAAGGCACCTTCCGGCTTCTCCGGCGCCTTCAGGCCGGCGCGGGCCAGCTTGATGGCGGTGGACAGTGACTCGATGGCCGGATCCTGGCCGAACACCACCATCTTGAGGTCCCGCTCCAGATTCCGCAGCAGGTCCTTGTCGCTGGTGGACACGTTCTTCGGCGGAATGCGGGCAATGTTGGCCACCACATCCTCGATTTCCGATACGTCGACCGTCTTCTTGCGCTTGGACACAGCCAGCAGGCGCTGATGAGCGCCGGCTTCGTCGATCACATCAATGGCCTTGTCCGGCAGGTGACGGTCGGTGATGTAACGCTCCGAAAGCTCTGCCGCCACCCGCAACGCCTGATCGGTGTACTTCAGGTCGTGGTGCTTCTCGAAGTGGGACTTCAGCCCCTTGAGGATCTGATAGGTATCCTCAACGCTGGGCTCGTTCACCTCGATTTTCTGGAAGCGACGGGCCAGCGCA
>CAZFPG010000394.1:0-3508 GCA_964521055.1 uncultured Marinobacter sp. | reverse complement strand
TTCAGCTGTCGCATGAAGCTTCGCTTCATAAGCGCTCGGCTTCACCCATGTAGGGCTCGGTCGCGCCATCCCTGGCGCGACCGAGCCCCCATGGATGGGTTCACGGCGTGTTTTGGGAGGCCCTGACCACCAGGCGACCCGCACCCAATCATCAGGCCCGGCCTTAAGAGGACAGCACCAAGCCAAAGCCTAGTATTCTAAACAGGAATGCACAACATAAAAAACATGAATTGAGGTTATCCAGGCCAAGGCGGTAAGATAGAACCATAGCGGTAAAAACAGAAACCCCCAGAGAGTGAGAGAGAACATGGCGGGCAAGACCTTATACGACAAATTGTGGGACGACCATCTCGTCAAGCAGCGGGATGACGGCTCTGCATTGATCTACATTGACAGGCACCTGCTCCACGAGGTTACCTCACCGCAGGCCTTTGAAGGCCTCCGCCTGGCCGGGCGCAAGCCCTGGCGGCTTGACGCCAACCTGGCTACACCAGACCACAACGTCCCGACGACAGACCGTGCCCGTGGCGTGGAAGGCATCGTCGACCCGGTGTCGCGCATCCAGGTGGAGACCCTGGACAAGAACTGCGACGAGTTCGGGATTCTTGAATTCAAGATCATGGACCAGCGCCAGGGCATCGTGCACGTGATCGGGCCTGAGCAGGGTGCGACGCTGCCGGGGATGAGCATTGTGTGTGGCGATTCCCATACGTCAACCCACGGCGCCTTTGGCTGTCTCGCCCATGGCATTGGTACGTCCGAGGTTGAGCACGTGCTGGCGACCCAGTGCCTGGTGCAGCAGAAGATGAAGAACATGCTGGTCAAGGTGAATGGCAAGCTCGGGCCTGGCGTAACCGGGAAGGACGTTGTGCTGGCCATCATTGGCAAGATCGGCACAGCCGGTGGCACAGGCCATGCCATCGAGTTTGGTGGCGAGGCGATTCGTGATCTTTCCATGGAAGCCCGCATGACCATCTGCAATATGTCTATCGAGGCTGGCGCCCGGGTGGGTATGGTGGCCGTGGATCAGACCACTATCGACTATGTGAAGGATCGCCCGTTCGCTCCGAAAGGCGAAATGCGCGACAGGGCCATTGAATACTGGAAGACCCTGCACAGCGATGATGACGCGGTGTTCGACAAGGTCGTCGAGCTTGAAGGCTCGGACATCATGCCACAGGTAAGCTGGGGTACGTCTCCGGAAATGGTGGCCGGTGTTGGAGGCCATGTGCCGGATCCGGACGCGGAAGCGGACCCCATCAAGCGGGAAGGTATTGTTCGCGCCCTGAAATACATGGGCCTGAAACCCAATATGCCGATTATCGAGATCAAGCTCGACCGGGTGTTTATCGGCTCCTGCACCAACAGCCGCATTGAGGATCTTCGCGAGGCCGCGGCGGTTGTCAAAGGGCGCAAGGTGTCGCCTTTACTCAAGCAGGCGATGGTTGTGCCGGGATCCGGCCTGGTGAAAGTCCAGGCCGAGCAGGAAGGGCTGGACAAGATCTTTCTTGAAGCAGGCCTTGAGTGGCGCGATCCGGGTTGCTCCATGTGCCTGGCCATGAACGCCGATAAGCTGGGGCAGGGGGAGCATTGCGCGTCTACCTCCAATCGCAACTTTGAAGGACGTCAGGGCTTTGGCGGACGTACCCATCTGGTGAGCCCGGCGATGGCAGCAGCAGCGGCGATTCACGGGCACTTTGTTGATGTCCGCGAGATGATGAACTGATCCACAGGAGAGACACCATGCGAGCGTTGAAGCAACACAAGGGCGTTGTCGCCCCCATGGACCGGTCCAATGTGGATACGGACATGATTATTCCCAAGCAGTTTCTGAAGTCCATCAAGCGCACCGGCTTCGGCCCCAACCTGTTTGATGAGCTGCGTTACCTCGACGAGGGCAAGCCGGACCAGGATTGTTCGCAGCGACCGATTAACCCGGACTTTGTGCTGAACCAGGACCGCTACAAGAACGCCAGTGTACTGCTGGCCCGTCGCAATTTCGGTTGTGGTTCAAGCCGCGAGCACGCTCCCTGGGCCCTGGAAGATTTCGGCTTTCACGTTATCATAGCGCCCAGTTTTGCCGATATATTCTATAACAACTGCTTTAAGAATGGGCTGTTACCCATTGTTCTGAATGAGGAAATCGTTGATCAGCTTTTCCGGGAAACTGAAGCAAAGGAAGGCTATCAGCTGTCCATTGATCTGGAAGCAAAAACGGTGACCACGCCCTCTGGCGAGTCGTTCAGTTTTGAAGTGGATGATTTCCGGCGGCACTGTTTGCTCAATGGCCTCGACGATATCGGCGTGACCCTGGAGGATGCGGAGGCGATCAAGGCCTATGAAGCGTCCCGGCGGGAGACGGCGCCGTGGTTGTTTGGGGCCGGTGGTTGATCCCCGTTTGATGGGTGCGAGAGGGTTTGTCGGATTACGGCTTTGCCTAATCCGACCTACGTTCAAGGTCAATTCCCGTGCTCACCTAATGTAGGTCGGATTAGCCGCAGGCGTAATCCGACACTGTAAAAAATCCAAAGGAAACAAAATGTCCAGAACTATCCTCATGCTCCCGGGCGACGGCATCGGCCCGGAGATTGTCGCTGAAGCCGAGAAGATCCTGCACAAGGTGAACGAGAAGTTCAGCCTGGATCTGCACTTTGAATCCGCACTGGTTGGCGGCGCGGCTATCGATGAAACCGACACACCTCTGCCTGACGAAACCCTGTATAAGGCCCGCAAGGCCGACGCAATTCTGTTGGGTGCTGTCGGCGGCCCCCAGTGGGATAAGCGCCCCATGGCCAGCCGGCCGGAGAAGGGGCTGCTGGGCCTGCGCTCCAATCTGGAGCTGTTTGCCAACCTGCGCCCGGCGATTCTGTATCCGCAGCTCGCCTCGGCATCGTCGCTGAAGCCGGAAGTGGTCTCCGGGCTGGACATCATGATTGTCCGTGAACTGACTGGCGGTATCTATTTTGGCCAGCCACGCGGTGTGCGGGTGCTGGAGAGCGGGGAGCGTCAGGGTTACAACACATACGCTTACACCGAATCGGAAATTCGTCGTATAGGCCGGGTAGCCTTCGAGACTGCCCGGCAGCGGAGCAGGAAACTCTGTTCAGTGGACAAGGCCAATGTGCTGGAAGTCACTGTTCTGTGGCGGGAAGTCATGGATGACCTGCGCCGGGAATACCCGGATGTGGAGCTCTCCCACATGTACGTTGATAATGCCGCCATGCAGCTGGTCCGTGCCCCCAAACAGTTCGATGTGATTGTGACTGGCAACATGTTTGGTGATATTCTTTCGGACGAAGCGGCAATGCTGACAGGTTCCATCGGTATGCTGCCGTCTGCTTCCCTGAACTCCGAGAAGCAGGGCATGTATGAGCCCTGTCACGGTTCCGCGCCCGATATTGCGGGCAAGGGCATTGCCAATCCGCTGGCCACGATTCTCAGTGTCGCCATGATGTTGCGGTACAGCCTGGGCGAGGAGAAAGCGGCCGAGGCCATTGAAGTGGCGGTC
>CAZFPG010000393.1:0-3515 GCA_964521055.1 uncultured Marinobacter sp. | reverse complement strand
AATCCCGAGGTGGTGGCAGCAGGGCATCGAGGATGCGCTCTTCGGCGGCGTCCATGGCGCGATGCTCGTGGCGTTTCATTTCCTTTTCGCGGAGCATCTTGATGGCCATATCCGCCAGATCCCGGATGATGGACTCCACGTCCCGGCCCACGTAGCCCACCTCGGTAAACTTTGTGGCTTCCACTTTCAGGAAGGGCGCATCCGCCAGTTTGGCAAGTCTGCGGGCTATCTCGGTTTTGCCGACACCAGTGGGGCCGATCATCAGGATGTTCTTTGGTGTGATTTCCTCGCGCAGCCCACTTTCCAGCTGCATCCGGCGCCAACGGTTGCGCAGGGCAATGGCGACGGAACGCTTGGCTTCTTCCTGGCCCACGATATGCTTGTTGAGCTCGTGGACAATCTCACGGGGGGTCATTGCAGACATGCTAGCTCCGGATCAATCGTTGGCTGACAGCACTTCAAGGGTGCGATTGTGGTTGGTATAGATGCAGATATCGGCCGCGATATCCAGGCCCTTCTCCACAATCTCATTGGCCTTCAGGTCGGTATTTTCCAGCAGGGCCCGGGCCGACGCCTGGGCAAATGGGCCGCCGGAGCCGATGGCGATCAGTCCCTGTTCCGGCTCGATAACGTCACCGTTACCGGTGATGATCAGTGATGCGGTCTTGTCAGCGACTGCCAGCAGGGCTTCCAGCCGGCGCAGAGCCCGGTCGGTTCGCCACTCCTTCGCCAACTCCACCGCCGCGCGGGTAAGGTTGCCCTGGTGTTTCTCCAGCTGCGCCTCGAAGCGCTCGAAGAGCGTAAATGCGTCTGCAGTTCCGCCGGCGAAACCGGCCAGCACCTGGCCATTGTAAAGACGGCGAACCTTGCGGGCATTACCCTTCATGACGGTATTGCCGAGGGAAACCTGGCCGTCGCCACCCATGGCCACTTCGTCGTCACGCCTGACAGAAAGTATGGTAGTCATTCTGGCTCCACTTGCCTGATAGAAAACGGTATTCAGCAGTTATGGAGGCGGGTGCCCGGTTTTCAAGGGCGACAGGAAAGAGAGTCGGGAGGGCAGGTCAGCCCTCCTTGGGAATTTTCCTGACCAGGGGCTGGATATTGAGATTGACCAGCTTGTCGATGGCGGCGTTCATCTGGCTGCGGGAGGTGAAGGGGCCTACATTGACACGGTACCAGGTGCTGCCGCTGTCAAGGTCGATACGTTTGACGTTGGCCCTGAGGCCCTGGAAGGCAATCTCTGCCCGCTGTCTTTCCGCATCCTCCTGCTTGCGAAAGGAGCCGGTCTGTACCAGGTAGTCAAAGGTTTGCTGTCCCGGGCCCGGGGTGTATTCCTCTACCTTCGGTGGAACAACTTCCGAGTCTGGCAGCATGTCGTAGAAGCGGAAGCCGGGTTTCTCATCACTGGCGCCGGCTTCCGGCGCCGGCTCTTCAGCCGCCGGCGGCTGGGACGGTGCAGGGGATGATTCCTGCGCCTGATCAGTTGTGGGCAGCGAGTTCAGGTAGGCAATAAATCCGATAAACCCGCCAACGGCTGCAAGGGATAGTATCCAGCGTACGGAGAGACCGCCGTGTTGCGATTTTGCCGCTGCCGGGCGTTTTGCCGGCTGTTTCTGCTTGCGGGCCGGTTTCGCTGCTTTCGTCGGTGTTGCCGACTTGCTGGCCGGTCTGTGCTTGCGGGCGTAATCTCGGGACATGCCGGATGGTTTCCTGTTGCTTGCCTGGATGTTCAGATCAGTGACACAGTGCTGTGACTGCTACATTTCTTCCGGTGCGCTCACCCCGAGCAGATCAAGGCCGTTGGCGATCACCTGCCTGATGGCAAGGTACAACGACACCCGGGCATCCCGCACGGCCGTATCCTCAATCAACACCTTGTGGGCGTTGTAATAGGTGTGGAACTGCCCGGCAAGATCCCGCAGATAGTGGGTGAGATGATGGGGTTCCCGCAGTTTGGCAGAGTTCTCGATCAGCTCAGGGTATTTTGCCAGCTGGTTCGCCAGGTCCTTCTCTTCATCGAGCGCCAACAGGGACAGGTTGCCGACACACTCGTTGAGCCCGCGCTCTACCCCTTCCTCTTTCAGTTTTCTCAGTACACTGCAGATACGCGCATGGGCATACTGAATGTAGTAGACCGGGTTTTCATTGGTCTGGGAGCGGGCCAGGTCGATATCGAAGGTCAACTGGGAATCCACGCGACGGGCCGCCAGGAAGAAGCGGGTGGCGTCACGGCCCACTTCATCAATCAGGTCGCGGACAGTGACGTAGCTGCCGGCGCGTTTGGAGATTTTCACTTCCTGGCCCGAGCGGGTAACCATTACCATCTGGTGAAGTACGTAGTCCGGCCAGCCCTGGGGAATGCCCACCTTCAGCGCCTGCAGGCCCGCACGAACCCTGGTGACAGTGGAGTGATGGTCCGCACCCTGTTCGTTGATGACGGTGGTGAATCCACGCTGCCACTTGTCCAGGTGATAGGCAACGTCGGGCAGGAAGTATGTGTAGCCGCCATCCTTTTTGCGCATTACCCGGTCTTTGTCATCCCCGAATTCGGTGGTTTTCAGCCACATGGCGCCGTCGTGCTCGTAGGTATAGCCGTTTTCCTGCAGGCGCTCGACGGCTTGTTCCACTTTGCCATCCTCATAAAGGGATGACTCCAGGAAATAGACATCGAATTCCACGCCAAAGGCTTTCAGATCCAGGTCCTGCTCGCGGCGCAGGTAGGCAACGGCGAACTCCCGGATGGCCTGCTGATCTTCCGGATCGGCCTTGCCGGTGACTTTCCGGTCGTCTGCGGTGACGGTTTCCCCGGCCATATAGGCATTGGCAACATCCGTGATGTAAGCGCCACGGTACCCGTCGGCGGGCCAGTTCTCATCTTCCGGAGTCAGCCCTTTTACCCGCGACTGAACCGAAAGTGCCAGGTTATTGATCTGGGCGCCGGCATCGTTGTAGTAGAACTCACGGGTAACGTCGCAACCATTGGCTTCCAGCAGCCGGCTCAGGCAGTCGCCGATTGCCGCACCACGTCCGTGGCCGACGTGCAGGGGGCCGGTGGGGTTGGCGGAGACAAACTCAACCTGCACCTTTTTGCCTTTGCCATTCTGATTGCGGCCATACTGACCGGCTTCGTCAAGAATAGTGTTGACCACCTCAAAGGCGCTGGCGGTGCTCATGAAAAAGTTGATAAAGCCCGGCCCCGCAATTTCCACCTTCTCTACTGCTGCACTATCCGGCAGCTTCTCCACCAGGGCCTCGGCCAGCTTTCGTGGCGGGCAACCGGCCGCTTTCGATGCTGCCAGGGCAATGTTGCAGGCGTAGTCACCATGGGATTTGTCCCTGGTGTTGCCTACCTGTGGTGTGAAAGTCTGGTCTGCGGGCAGGGTTCCTTCGGATTGGAGGGTCGCCAGTGCAGACTGGAGCAGTTCGGATACGATCTCTTTCATGCTGTCGGATGACTCGGGTTACAAGAGAATTGGAGTTCGACGGCAAGTGTGCCGTCGGGGAATCGAAGG
>CAZFPG010000392.1:0-3526 GCA_964521055.1 uncultured Marinobacter sp. | reverse complement strand
TGGAGTCCATCATCCGTAACGCCAGGGGCTATCTGGATCTGCAGGACCAGGGCCACTCATTCAGCGACTTCCTGTGGTCGTTTGTGGATGGGGCGCCGATCCAGAATCACTGGTGCGGCATCGAGGATGTACCGGTATACACCCCGGAAGCGGAGGCCATGTCCAGGGCATTGAAAAAACGGGGCTTTAACTTTGTGGGCCCCACCATTGTCTATGCCTTCATGCAGGCCGTGGGCATGGTAAATGACCACCTGACCGGCTGCCCACAACACTCTGTATGCCGGGAGCTGGCCAGCAAGGTCTGAACCCCCGCTTTTCCAGCCTGTTTCCAGCCGCCGGATGATCCCAAACGATCCGGCGCTCGTAAGTCCGTGGGTAGCACATCATCCGCGAGTCCTACTATGAGAGCAAAACGGTGAGAATAACCCTGGAAGAACTCAGGCACATACCCGACCTGACCATAGACCTGCTGGAAATTATCTCCCTGGAGGGCCAGCATTACATGGCAAGGCTGGTCATCGATGGGCAATATCACCTACGGGTGCAGGGGCGAAACTCGTGATTGCGGTCGCCAGACTGGCGATTGTCGTTGGTATTGCCGGGCTGCTGCCATTTCTGGCGGCGATACTTGGCCTGTTCATGCTGCCCGCCGAAAGTGTGCTCATTATCAGTTATTTCTACCTGTACAGCGCCGGCATTCTCGCCTTCATGGCAGGTATTTACTGGCCCCTGGCGATGCAACTGGAAAACCGATGCTATCCCATCTCGCCACTGGTCACCATGCTGCTCAGCCAGGTGTTCTTCATCACGGCCGGAATCGGGCTATTATTGCCCGTTGCGGCGCAAATCGTGCTTTATACCGTCGCCTACATGGGACTCTATGTGGTTGATGCACGCTGGATGAGGGGTTACTGGCCAAGCTGGTACCTGAAACTGAGGCTGGCACTGACCGCCGTTGTGTTGTTGTGCCAGGTGGCGGCCGGCACCTGGTTCTTTATGGCCCATGGCTAAATCCGGAGTGCTTCTTCCGGGCTCTCCACCAGGTTCCTCAGTTTCTTCAGGGCTCCTTTTTCAATCTGTCTTACCCGCTCGCGGCTAATGCCAAGGTGATCGGAAATCACCTGCAGGGTTTCAGGCTCGGGCAGGCCCAGACCGAAACGCCTGGCCAGCACGTCCTTTTCCCTGGTGCTCAGATCTGCCAGCAGTGCCGCCAGTGTCCGCTTGCGGTCGCGATGTACCATGTCATAGTCTGGCGCGGACTGCTCAGCAGCACTCAGGCTGTCGCCAAGCGTGACACCGCCCTCGGTGGTCACTGGCACATCAACAGATACCTCCATGCTTGCCAGGGCACGTAGCTCTCCGATACGCGACGGCGATACTTCAATTTCCCGCGCCAGCTCGCTCTGTGATGGCGTACGGCCCAGGGTCTGATGAAGCAACAGGGATTTTTTCTGCAGTAGGCGGATCTCGTCCACAACATTCTCGGGCGTGTGTACCAGGCGGGTGCCCCGCTTCATGCAGCGTTTGACCTCTTCACTGATCCACCAGTAAGCGTAGGTGGAGAACCGGAACCCCTTGGTGGGGTCAAACCGCTCAACGGCTTTGATCAGGCCCACGTTGGCGTCCTGTATCACATCCGACATGGGTATACCGCGGTTGGCATAACGCCGTGCAATATGCACCGCAAGCCGCAGGTTGCTCCGGATCAGCCGCTGGCGACTGTCGGTGGCAAGGTGATAGGCGCGACGGCACCGGGTGGAGAAGGCACAGGCGTCCCCCAGGCTTCCCACTACTTCACGAAAGGTTTGGGGAGTGTCTTCCGGCAAACCCATCTCCGCGGAGATGATCCGGTAACAGAAAGACAGTCTGCGGGAAAGGCGGCGCTCGCCGTCGTTGGTCAGCAGTTCGTAACGGGACGCATCCCTGAAGTACAGCCCTACAAGGGATTCCGTTTCGCCGGAGTGGGCTATTGTCGGAGACGGCCCCGGGCTCTGAACATCATTCATGACACAGGTTCCGATCGCAAATTTATAAAGGATACGCGCGGAACAATGCCATGGATCCCCGGCTACCGGGGCCGCGAGAGCCGGTTGCGGCAATTACGGACAGGACGAATCCTGCCCGGCTTACGCTGCGACGATGGCGTACTCGTGGTTATAGGGCTCGATCAGTACGGCGTGGAGCGCCACGATGGTCTTCTTGTAGGCGTCTTCATCCACCACAAACTGGATGTCCACCTGGCGCATGCACTGGTGCAGGGCCAGAACGCTGATCTCCTCATCCGCCAGGGCCTTGACCGACCGTGCCAGGATGCCCGGCATCTTGATATCGCTGCCAATGGCAGAAACGATCGCAACCTTGCGGGTATTGACTTCGGCATTGGGAAATTCGTCTTTCAGCGCCCGCACTACACGCTTGACGTGCTTGAGGGTGCTGTCCACGTAGTGGGTGATGGTGTTGGCGTTGGTGTCCTTGGACACGAAGCGCACCTTGAAACGGCCCAGCACCTCAAGAATACGGCGATCAGAACCGGGTTCGCCCTGCATGTCCTGATCAAACACCTCAATGGCAAACACGCCCTTGTTGCCGGCAATGATCTCCACTTGCGGCTTCTCACTGACATAATCGCCGGTAATCAGGGTGCCGGTGTGTTCAGGCTCAAAGGTGTTCATCACCCGCAGCGGAATCTCGTTCTGGCGCATGCCCTTGCCGGCACGGGGATGGATGGCTTCCATTCCCAGGTTCGCCAGCTGGTCGGCCACATCGTAGTTGGTGCGGCCCAGGGGCACCACCTTATCCGCACCCACAATGTTGGGGTCGGCGGAGCTGAGATGGTATTCCTTGTGGATGATGGCCTCACGGGCGTTGGTGATCACCGCCACCCGACTGAAGGTCATCTCGCTGTAGCCCCGGTCGAATGTACGCATCAGCCCTTCCTTGCACTGGGCATAACCGGTAACGATGGGCAACTCACGGGTCAGGTCAACCGCATCAAAAGCCTGCTTGAGCTTTTCATCCAGTGGCAGCAACTCGTTGTCGCGCCAGCCGGTCAGGTCCACGAAGCGCGCATTGATGCCTTCCTGCTGGAGCTTGAGAGCAGTGTTAAAGGCGCTGTGGGCCTCACCAATGCCGGCCAGCATTTCACGTACCGTCAGCAGATGCTCTTCAAGTTGAAACTGACCGTAGGAACACAGACGCTGCAAGTCGATCAGGCAACCGCGAACCCCTTCAATCCGGTCGGTGATGAACTGGTCCGCCTGCTGCTTGAGCATGGGATCCGGGAACAGGTTGCCGTTGATGTCGGTCAGGAACTGGATCAGTTTGGTGAGGTCATCGCCCCAGGCCCAGTCGGATTCCGCATCGGCAAACAGGGCATAAACGCCCGGCTCGCCGGTTTTCTTGTGCTCCAGCAGTTCATCGGTGACACCGCCATAGGCGGAGACCACGAATATGCGCTGGTAGAGGTCATCCTTTTCGCGCCCGCCGAGAATGATGTTGTCGCGCACCGCCTCGTAGTTACTCATCG
>CAZFPG010000391.1:0-3531 GCA_964521055.1 uncultured Marinobacter sp. | reverse complement strand
AACCCATCGTCGTATGGCTCGAGAGCAGCGATGCCCTCGCCGTCAGCGTACCCAGAGCTCAACCATGACCAGCTTCCGGACAAAGTGTGATTTGTCCTGCATTCTCGTTAACTTCAGTGACTTTATGTTACATAACATTGCTCTGACTGGGTAAGATAAGGGCGTGTAATCCCTGAACCCCGTTTAACAATCACAACAAGCGGGCGGGGCATCGGCAGTAACACAAGAATGCAGAATTGAGAGGTTGCCCATGGTCGATTTCAGACCGCTCCTGTTCGTCAACGCGCTGGCACTGATGCTTCTGGTAACAGCCGGCTTCGCATCGGTACGCGATGAGCTTTCCATGGGCACGGACACCATAGCCAGTGAGCCAGACACCAAAGAGACTATCGCCTCGGCCTCTTCCGATAGCGAAGCGCCTGCTTCCGACGAACTTTACCGGGAAGAAGGCACCGCTGAAGCCGTGACTGTTGAAGCACCTGAACTGCCGCTGGAAGACAGCGCACTGGCCGCTTCCGGCGATTCTTCCAGTGTTGAGCCCGACACTGATCCGGCCCACAAGGGCATCACTGCAGAACCCTTCTTCATCCCCGAACTGCCGGAAGATCCGGAGATGCTGGCCGTGGCCGAGCCACCGTCTGCCATGCCGGACACCCGCACCGATGTCCCGGAACAGCAAGCGGAAAAACCCCGCCCGACAACCGGCATGCTGGTGCTGCGCTCAAACGTTGAGGGCGATGAGGTCACCATTAATGGCGAGGATTACGGCGCCACCCGCCTGGATCTTGAGCTGGAACCCGGCCAATACGATATCGTCATCAGCAAGGATGGCCACAAACCCTGGCAGAAAACCGTGACGCTGGCAGCCGGCAGTGAACAGACACTGGTGGGCAAACTGGAAGCCTACACCCGGGTGGAATACCGTGACGGCACCTGGATTGGCGGCATTAAAACCGGCGACGGCACCTACGAAGACTCCGAAGGCCTGCGCTACGAGGGGCATTTTGTGGACGGCGAATTTGATGGTGAAGGCACTGCCTGGTACCCGGATGGCAGTCGCTACAAAGGCGACTGGAAGGACGGCCAGTGGCATGGAGAAGGTACCTGGCGGGATGCCGACGATACCCGCTATACCGGCCAGTTCCGCAACGACCAGTTTGATGGCCAGGGCACTCTGACCATGGCCAACGATGATATATTGACCGGGCAATGGTCCGACGGGCAACTGAACGGGCACGGCTCGCTTACCACATCAGACGGCATGCTCTATGTAGGCGGGTTCCGGGATGACGAATTTCATGGTGAAGGCACCCTCACCTATCCCGATGGTCGCCATTACGAAGGCGAATTTTCCAACGGTGAGTTCCACGGCAAGGGCAAGGAAGTGTTTGCCGATGGCAAGAAGTACGAAGGCGAGTACATCGAAGGGTCGTTCCACGGCAGGGGACAACTGCGCAATCCCAACGGCAGTTCAATCGAGGCGACCTTCCGGTATGGCGAACCCTATGGACAGGTGCGCCTGACAACGGCGGCCGGGGAGGTATTCACCGCCCGGACCAAGGAACCCGGTGTTTGTTATCGGGAGAAGAGCTATCGGGCAACCCAGTGCCCGAAACTGGAAGGCTGGTAAACGTCGGCCCGATAATGAACACACATGCAGTAAAGGTTGAGGTTGTGACATGGCGATCAAGAATGCACTCCTGGTAGACGACTCGAAAGTGGCACGATTTGCCCTGAGCAAACTGCTGGAAGGCCGGGATATGGAAGTGAACATGGCCGGTTCGGCAGAAGAGGCGCTGGACTTCCTCAACTCCAACAAACGCCCCGATGTCATTTTCATGGACCACCTGATGCCCGGCATGAACGGCGTGGAAGCCACCAAAGCCATCAAGGGCAATCCGGAAACCGCAGCCATCCCCATCATCATGTGTACCTCCAAGAAGTCACAGTCTTTCATGGAGGAAGCCCGCAACTTCGGCGTCTACAACATCCTCACCAAGCCACCTCATACAGAGGGCCTCAGCCTGGTACTGGAGCAGCTCGACACCGATGTGACCAAGGGCACCCTGCCCGAGCCACCGGAGCTGGATGCCACTGCCGATGCCCCGGAGGAAGACTCCCTGGACATCCCCGCCGACGCGTCCCTGGAGATGTCTCCCAAAGCCGAAGGCGAGCCCCATGACAGCAACGGTGGCGGCCCGCAGGTGGTTCCGCTGACCAGCGACCTGATCGAGCAGATTGCCCGCTCGGCTGTGAAAACCCACATCAACAACCGCCTGCATGAACTGCTGAGTTCACTGTTCGACGAACAGTTTGACCACCTGAAACGGGTACTGGATGAGTCCGGCAGAAAACAGGAAGCAGCTGTCGAGGAACGCCTGAACGCCGTCACAGAAATGATTGAAGAGCGCACCCGCAACCTCAGGGATGATGTAGCCGCGGAAGTGAACCTCAACATGGCCCGTGAACTGGCGGAACTGCGCAAGGATCTGTCCCGTAACACCGGTTTTACCAGTGATCACATGGCGGAACTGAAAGACCACATTACCAGCGTGCAGACCATTGATACCGAGTTCTGGCAGACCCTGCAGTCAGAAGCCATCCAGCAGGCTCACGAGATTTCCCGGGAAACCGCTGAGGATATCGCCCAGCGGACCATTGATCTGTTTGTATCCCAGCAGCGTTCAGCCACGTCGCGCATCTACACCGTGGGGCTGGCTGCCAGCCTGGGCATTTTTGCAGTCGGTATTGCCTGGCTGTCAGGGCTGTTCGGCTAACTGACCGCTGACACGGCGCCAGTCCCGGGGGGTATCCACATCCTCACTGGCGCCGTCCATGATGATTCTGGTGGCGCAGTTTCGAGCAAGTGTGGCAGCGGCACCCCTATCCCCTTCCAGCATCATGACCTGGGGCCACAAACGCCTCGGAATATAGGCTGGTGCACCCGGTTTGCCCCGCATATCCGCAGCAAAGGGCTGCGACGGATTGCGCCTGGCCGCATCCGCCAGCATCATCAGCCGATCCGGTCTGACGAGGGGTTGGTCCAGCAGTATCACAAACACACCCCTGGCGCCGGCTCCAAGGCTTGCCACGCCGACCTTCAGCGAGGCCGACATACCTTCCCGCCAGTCCCGGTTGAACAACCATGCCGATGGCTGCGCACGGCAGCGATAGCGGATCAGCGGGTACCAGCCACCTGCCACTACGGTAACCGGACCCCCGAGGTGCCTGGCCTGGCCAATGGCATGATCCAACAGCGTGCCTCCATTCAGTGGCAACAGGGCCTTTGCCCGGCCCATCCGCCGGGAACCCCCGGCGGCCAGTACCAGTACGGGAAAGGCGTGATGGTGGTCCATACCTGTCTTGTCCATTCTCACCTGCTCCCCTGTTTTCGCCATGCCGCACACGCAAAGCTGCTAGCGTTGGCGGATTTTTGCTAGAATCCGCCCATCAATCAACCTCATCTTGCCAGGCTCCTCCGATGAACCACCTTTTCGTAGACAATCTGACGGTTATCGACTTTGCCTACCT
>CAZFPG010000390.1:0-3540 GCA_964521055.1 uncultured Marinobacter sp. | reverse complement strand
GCTACCAACGCAAGCGCACACTGCCGGAAAAGCTCGGCCTGGCCACCAGTGCGGCACTTGAACACACCGTATGGCGGGTATTGGGCGCGTTCCACAACCAGAAAATCCAGTAGAGCCAACAACGGGGAATGAATCATGACTAACGACACCGAGTTCAAGGCATGGCGCGTTCAGGAGCAGGATGGCGAGTACACCGGCTCCGAACAGACACTTCATGTATCGGACCTTCCCGAGAATGATGTCCTGATCCGGGTCAGCCATTCTTCCCTCAACTACAAGGATGCCCTGTCTGCCTCCGGGAATAAGGGCGTCACACGGAAATTTCCCCATACACCGGGCATTGATGCTGCGGGGGAAGTGGTGGAAGCCTCCTCCGGCCCATTCTCAGCCGGTGACAAAGTGCTGGTGACCGGCTACGACCTGGGCATGAACACAGACGGCGGCTTTGGCGAATACATCCGCGTGCCCGCCAACTGGTGTGTCGCCATGCCCGAGGGCTGGGATGCACGCACGGCCATGATCTACGGCACCGCGGGCCTCACGGCCGGTCTGTGCGTCCAGAAACTGCTGACCATGGGTGCGGCTCCAGAGCAGGGCAAGGTGGCGGTGAGCGGCGCCAGCGGCGCAGTGGGCAGTGTGGCTGTTGAACTGCTGGCCAACCTCGGCTTTGAAGTGGTCGCCATAAGCGGCAAGCAGGACCATGCCGATGCCCTCAGGAACCTTGGCGCATCCGAAGTGTTGGGCCGTGACGCCCTGGCGGCCGAAAAGAAGCCGTTGCTGAAGCCGGCCTTCGCCAACGCCGTGGACACCGTCGGCGGCGGCCCGTTGGCTGAACTCCTGAAGCAGATCCACCCGGGCGGCTCCGTTTCGTGCTGCGGCCTGGTGGCGGGCCCACAACTGGAAACCACCGTACTGCCGTTTATCCTGCGGGGTAACAACCTGCTGGGTGTGGATTCCGTTGAAATTCCGCTGGTTGAGAAACAGGCGGTATGGGACAGGTTTTCTGGTGAGTGGGCGTGTAAGAAGACAGAAGCGTCTGCCCGTGATATTGGCCGTGGTGAGCTGAACGGGGCGCTGAAGGCGTTCCTGAAAGGGGAGTCTTCAGGGAAGATTGTTCTGGATCATTCCCTTTAAGGCAGCAGGGGCAGGCCTTCAACAGGCGGGTTATTTCCCAAGGTCCGCCAGAACAAAGCGGGAGCCGGTTACCAAAACTGTGCGGAGCCATGGATGGCGGAGCCCAAGCCGAACAGGACGTCTTGAGGCGTGTTTTGGTAACCGGCTCCCGCTTCGTTCGTCAGGGGAGTCAAAGCCCCCGGGGGGAGTAATAAATCAGGAAGCCCGACGACGGAACAAAGGTACGTCGGTATCGGTAGCAGCCTGGTAACCCTGAGTGAAGAAGTTCAGGCAGCGAGCTGCCTTGTTGATGTCCTTGTCCGCCCGCAGCACATAGGTGTCAAAGCCGCAGCGCTTCATGAACTGAAGCTGGTCCAGCAGCACATCCCCAACGGCGCGCAGCTCATTGCGGTAGTGCAGTCGCTCCCGCAGAATCCGCGCAATGCTGTACCCGCGGCCATCACTGAACTTCGGAAAGTTCACGGCAATCACTGGCAACTCGTTGACCACGCCGGCCAGCATCTCTGGCTCCTCATGGCTGTCGAGCCAGACCCCGATATCATCACGGTCTTCGTAATGCTCCTTGCCGGCCAGCCAGAGATCGGCGGGGATAAGTGCGGGCTGCCCGGGCACTGCCAGAGATTCGCCCTCTGCAGGCCTGGGAACAACAACCCAGTTATCCTGACGGATATTTCCGTCGCTGGTAATGACGTCAGGCATAAACCCGCTCCTTGAATGGCTCAATGCCGATACGGCGATAGGTGTCCAGGAAGGGCTCTTCCTCGGTCCGGTGATCGACGTACACATTAATGATTTTCTGGATCACTTCCGGCATGTCGTTCCGGGCAAACGACGGCCCGAGAATCTTGCCCACGGCGGCATCGTGGTGGGAGGAACCACCCAGACTGATCTGGTAGAACTCCTGGCCTTTCTTGTCGACACCGAGAACGCCAATATTGCCCACGTGGTGGTGGCCACAGGCGTTCATGCAACCGGAGATATTCAGGTCAATGTTACCAATGTCGTACAGGTAGTCCATGTCATCAAACTGACGCTGGATAGCCTCGGCGACAGGGATGGACTTGGCATTGGCCAGGGCGCAGTAATCGCCACCGGGGCAGCAGATAACATCCGTCAGCGTGTTGAGATTGGCCGTGGCGAATCCCATTGGTGTAATCGTCTGCCACAGCTCGAATAACTGGTCCTTACGTACATCCGCCAGAACCACATTCTGCTGGTGCGTTACCCGTACTTCGCCAAAGCTGTACTGGTCTGCAACATCAGCAATCTGTTCCAGCTGACGGTCGCTGACATCACCCGGGGGTGTCCCGGTTTTCTTCATGGTCAGGGTGACGATGGCATAGCCCGGCTTTTTGTGGGTGTCCACGTTGTGGCTGATCCACTGGTCGAACTCGCGGTTCTCAAAGCGCTGGGTGGCCAGGGTGTCCGTGACGTCTGGTACCTGCTGGTAGTCAGGCTCCGTAAAGTAACCCTTGAACCGGTTAACGGCTTCTTCGGTCAGGCGGGTAGGCGAGTCCTTGATATGGGACCATTCTTCCTCCACCTTGGCTGCAAAGCCTTCCGGTGTCAGGGCCTTGACCAGAATCTTGATGCGGGCCTTGAACTTGTTGTCCCGGCGGCCATAGCGGTTGTAGACGCGCAATACCGCTTCAAGGTAGGTCAGCAGGTCCAGTTCAGGCAGGAACTCACGGATGACCGGTCCCACCATCGGGGTACGGCCAAGACCGCCACCCACGTGTACCCGGAAGCCAAGCTCGCCCTGATCGCTACGCACCATCTGCAGGCCGATGTCATGGACCTGGATCGCGGCGCGATCCGTATGCTCGGAAGCGTTGACAGCCACTTTGAACTTGCGTGGCAGAAACGCAAACTCCGGATGGAAGGTTGACCACTGCCGGATAATTTCGCAATAGGGGCGCGGGTCGGTTATTTCATCGGCCTGCACACCAGAGAACTGATCGGTTGTGGTGTTGCGGATGCAGTTGCCACTGGTCTGGTTGGCGTGCATCTCCACTTCTGCCAGTTCCGCCAGTATGTCCGGCACATCTTCAATGGCCGGCCAGTTGAGCTGAACGTTCTGGCGGGTTGTAAAGTGAGCATAACCTTTGTCATAGTCCCGCGTTATGCGGGCCAGTCGGCGCAGCTGCGCGGAGCGGAGCATTCCGTAGGGGACGGCGATGCGCAACATGGGAGCAAGACGCTGCACATACAATCCGTTCTGCAGTCGCAGCGGAAGGAATTCATCCTCGCGCAGCTCACCAGCCAGAGCCCTTTCGGTCTGGTCACGAAATTGTGCAACGCGCTCGGCAGCTATTTGCCGATCGTGTTCGTCATAAACATACATATGGAACGTCCTGCTGAAACGCTGGAAATACGGCTTTAGTGCCTGTTCTTGCGGAGGAGAAT
>CAZFPG010000389.1:0-3573 GCA_964521055.1 uncultured Marinobacter sp. | reverse complement strand
CCAGAGTGAATTGCTGGCCGGCCTTGAGGGTAACTTTGTTGTCCGAGAAGCGTGCAATGCGCAGCTTGGGGCCCTGCAGGTCCGCCAGCAGGGCCACGAAGCGGCCATTCGCGGCCGCGCTTTCCCGTACCCGGCGTGCGCGTTCCATGTGATCCTCCGCGCTGCCGTGAGAGAAATTCAGCCGGGTTACATCGACGCCGGCGGCAATAATGGCCGACAGTGATTCCAGTGAGTCGGTAGCGGGGCCGAGTGTGGCGACGATCTTGGTGCGCCTTAGCATGGTTTTCGTTTCCTTTTGTTTTCCAGTGGAGCTTTCCGGTGTTTGCCGATAAATGCCTGGCAGGCGGCCAGCGTTTACTGGCTCACCTTTTTCATCAGCGCGACGGCATTATCGAGCATCCGGTTGGAAAAGCCCCACTCATTATCGTACCAGGCCATGACTTTTGCATGACGGCCCATGGCCCGTGTGTGGTTGGCGTCGAAAATGCTGGACAGGGCGTTGTGGTTGAAGTCCACACTGACCAGTTTTTCTGCGTTGTAGCCCAGTACCGGGCTGTTTTCAGCAGCGGCCCTGACTGTTTCGTTAATCTCTTCCACCGTGGTGTCGCGGTTTGCAATGAAGCCGAAATCCACCAGCGATACGTTGATAGTAGGAACCCTGACCGCCAGGCCGTCAAATTTTCCGGCCAGTTCCGGAATCACCTTGCCAATCGCTGCGGCAGCGCCGGTCTTGGTGGGGATCATCGATTGCGTGGCGGAGCGCGCACGGTACAGGTCCGAGTGGTAAACGTCGCTCAGCTTCTGGTCGTTGGTGTAGGAGTGGATGGTCGTCATCAGCCCGCTTTCGATGCCAATCCTGTCGTGCAGCGCCTTGACCACCGGCGCCAGGCAGTTGGTGGTGCAGGAGGCGTTGGAGATGATGTCGTGTTCGGCAGTCAGGATGTTGTCGTTGACACCGTAAACCACCATGGCGTCCGCGTCCGGGGATGGCGCAGAGATGATGACCTTGCGGGCGCCCGCCTTGAGGTGGGCTTCGGCTTTTTCACGGGTAGTGAACAGGCCGGTACACTCGAATACCACGTCCACGTGATAGTCTTTCCAGGGCAGTTCTTCCGGGTTGCGGATGGCGGTGATGGCGATGCGGTCACCGTTGACAGAGAGGGACTCGGAGTCGTGGTTTACAATGCCACTGAAGCGGCCGTGTACGCTGTCGTACTTGAGCAGGTGGGCGTTGGTTTCGGCGTCCCCGAGGTCGTTGATGGCAACAACCTGAAGCTGGTTGCGGTAGTCATTTTCGTAAAGTGCGCGGAGAACATTGCGGCCAATGCGTCCGAAGCCGTTAATTGCGATGCGAATAGTCATGTTCTGGCTCCAATTTGGTTGTTTATTGTTCATCTCTGTTGGTGATGTAGTAAATATAACAACAAAAATTGGAAAAATGAATGATTGGCGGGTGAAAGCGGTAAAAAAAGTAAGTAAACTTACGGGAATTAAAAAAGCAATCAAATAACGAAATTTCAGGAGACCCACTATGCACCCGACTGTAGACGCGGTTACCCGGCGGATCATCGAGCGCAGCCGCAAAACCCGTCAGGACTACCTGGGCCGGATGGAAGAACTCAAGGCGCAATCACCGCAGCGCAGCACGCTTTCCTGCGGCAACCTGGCGCACGGATTTGCCGCCTGTAACCAGTCAGACAAAGACACCCTCAAGCTCATGAACAAAGCCAACGTGGCCATTGTGTCGGCTTATAACGACATGCTGTCGGCTCACCAGCCCTACAAGGACTTCCCGGATGTGATCCGTGAAGCGGCCCATGGCATGGGGTCGGTGGCCCAGTTCGCTGGTGGTACCCCTGCCATGTGTGATGGCGTGACACAGGGCCAGCCGGGTATGGAGCTCAGTCTGTTCTCCCGTGACACCATTGCCATGAGCACTTCGGTGGCACTCAGTCACAATATGTTTGATGCCACTGTGCTGCTGGGCATCTGTGACAAGATTGTGCCCGGCCTGCTGATCGGTTCCCTCAGCTTCGGGTACCTGCCAACGGTACTGATCCCTGCAGGGCCCATGCCTTCCGGGCTGCCCAACAAGGAAAAGCAGCGCATCCGCCAGCTGTACGCCGAAGGCAAGATTGGCAGGGACGAATTACTCGAGGCGGAATCGAAGTCCTACCATAGTCCGGGCACCTGCACCTTCTATGGCACCGCCAACAGCAACCAGCTTCTGGTGGAAGTGATGGGGCTGCACTTGCCGGGATCGGCATTTGTGAATCCTGGTACACCATTGCGCGATGAGCTTACCCGCGCGGCAACGGAGCAGGTGATTCGTCTGTCCAAGCCCCATGGTGGCAAGCTCGGCCTGGGCGACATGGTTGATGAGAAAAGCATTGTGAATGCACTGGTGGCCCTGCTGGTCACCGGTGGTTCAACCAACCACACCATTCACTGGATCGCCATTGCGCGGGCGGCCGGCATCATCATTGACTGGAATGACTAGTCCGAGCTGTCGTCGGTAGTGCCCTCCATGACCCGTATCTATCCCAACGGTCAGGAAGATGTGAACGCCTTCCATGAAGCTGGCGGCACACCTTTCCTGATCCGGGAACTGCTCAGCGCCGGCCTGCTTCATAACGATGTCGAAACCGTAGTGGGGCATGGTCTTGAGCGCTACACCCGGATGCCTGAAATGGAGGGTGACAAGCTGGAGTGGAAGCCCGCGCCCGAGCAGAGTGCAAAACCGGATGTGCTCAGCACCGCCACGGAACCCTTCGCGCCTGATGGAGGCCTCCGGGTGCTGGACGGCAATCTTGGCCGTGGCGTGATCAAGGTTTCGGCGGTTGCTGAAGAGCATCGTGTTGTGAAAGCGCCGGCCGTTGTTTTCAATGACCAGAACGAACTTAAGGCCGCCTTCGAAGCGGGTGACCTGGACCGGAACTGTGTGGTTGTGGTCCGCTTCCAGGGCCCGAAAGCCAATGGGATGCCGGAATTGCATAAGCTGACTCCCTATCTTGGCGTGCTTCAGGACCGTGGCTTCAAGGTTGCACTGGTCACGGATGGCCGTATGTCCGGCGCCTCCGGAAAGGTGCCGGCTGCCATCCATGTGTATCCGGAAGCCGCAAACGGAGGTCCGCTGTGTCGTGTCAGGAATGGCGACATAATCAACCTCGACGCGGTGTCAGGGAAGCTCGAAATTGAGGTGCCGGCCGAAGAGTTTGCCGGCCGGGACGCAGAAAAAGCCGACCTGAGCAGTTATCATCATGGTCTGGGCCGGGAGCTGTTCGGCTGGATGCGCAAAGCCGCCAGCACCCCGGAAGAGGGTGCCAGCTTTTTCTGGAATCACGACGCATGACCACAAGCAACTACTCACTGGTAGGGGACATCGGGGGCACCAACGCCAGGTTCGCGCTCGTACGCTCCGGTGAGGTAGCACCTGAAGCTGTTGAGGTTCTGGCCTGCAGCGACACACGACCCAAGGGCCGGCTGCCCCCGCTTCGCGCCTCGACATCGTCGCCACCGAAGAACCGGGCGAAACCCTCCGCCATCTGGCTGCGCGCGCTGTTCCCCACGCAG
>CAZFPG010000388.1:0-3575 GCA_964521055.1 uncultured Marinobacter sp. | reverse complement strand
TTTGCGAACCGGTTCGTATAACTCCAGCCAGCATCTTTCAGTGCCCGGAATGGTCCATTTCGTTGTCTTTCTTCTGCATGTCGCTATCCAGCGGCTCAACGTTTAACTCAACGTCCATATCCGCAGCACCGTCAAACCTTACAGTCAGTGGAATGCTTTCCCCCTCCTTCAGCGGGCTTTCCAGTTTTTCCAGCATCAGGTGGTAGCTGTGGGGTTTGAGCTCCACGGTTTCACCGGCGGGTATGGTCAGGCCCTCTTTTAACGGGCGCATGCTCATGTTGCCGTCTTTCATTGTGCTCTCGTGAATTGAAACACTCTCGGCCCTGGTTGTTTCAGCGCCGGTGAAGGTGATAACCCTGTCGCTGCTGTTGGTGATGGCCATATAGCCAACCCCCATGGGCACGCCCGGGGGTGTGGGCCGGCTCCAGGGGTGGTCAATGGTAATGTTGCCTTCGCTGTATTCGTGGGCCAGTGCTGGAAAGGAGAGCATGCCTGCAAGAATACCGGCGCCCAACAGTACATTGGCGGCCAGAGCGGTGAGTGTTTTCATGGAGCCTCGCGTTATGGGTTTGTCATCAATAGGTTAACAATAGCCCTCTAGTTTCACTTTGACTGCCTCTGATGACAAGTGCTAACAGCAACCGGCGAGGATATCTTTAAATTAACGTCAGATTCAGGCACCAAAAGCGAACGCGGCGGTCATACCGGCGGATACGGAAATGCCTTTAATCGACGTGCCAACTGATCCGCTGATGCGATCCAGGAGTGAATAGATGAATGCCATGAACATTCTCAAGCAGTTGATGAATCAGGCGTCTGGTGGCCAGGCCGGCGCAGGTGGAAGTACCGATATTAACCGTATGGTCGGCAATCTTGCGTCGCAGTTCAGTGGCAGCGGCTCCAGAGGTTCAGGCTCCGGGGGTATTGACGTCAAAAGCCTGCTCGGTGGCGGAGCAGTGGGGCTGATGCTGGGTTCGAAACGCGGCCGCAAGATGGGTGGTACGGCACTGAAATACGGCGCCCTGGCTGGTGTGGGTGTGCTGGCCTGGAAGGCCTATCAGAACTACCAGGCGCAATCGACCGGCCAGGCGCCGGACAACACCCACCAGGGCCAGCCTCTGGAGCAGTTGCAGGGCAGCGCCCAGGAACAGCGTGGCCTGGAGATACTGCAAGCCATGATCATGGCGGCACGGGCCGACGGCCATGTGGATGCCAACGAGCGCGCGCTGCTTACCGAGGAGATCGAAAAACTGGGGCCGGATGACGAACTTCACGCCTGGATCCAGCAGCAATTCGACGCCCCTCTGGACGCCAATGCCCTGGCCAGTAGCGCAGACTCACCC
Organism: uncultured Marinobacter sp.; assembly: GCA_964521055.1. Taxonomy (GTDB): domain Bacteria; phylum Pseudomonadota; class Gammaproteobacteria; order Pseudomonadales; family Oleiphilaceae; genus Marinobacter. The sequence continues at coordinate 2,232 of CAZFPG010000388.1, read as the reverse complement.
CAGGCGAGCCGGGAAATCTACGTGGTCAGCGCGGTGATGATCGACGAACAGAACCCCATGGAACGGGCGTGGCTGGACCAGCTTGCGAATGCCCTGAAACTGGAACCGGCCCTTACCAGAGAGCTGGAGCAGCAAATCCGGGTGGCAACAACCGGCTGATTACCAGGCAGATCTTCTATACGGCCAGGCAATTTAATATCCCTGACACACATTAATGTTTACCTGACGTTGTTGCCCCCTGCCCTTTGCGGCAGGGGCGTCTCATAAAACGTCCGGTGACAACAATGCGAGTTGGTGACAGTTTTTCCAGGAACCTGAACAAGCTGTGTTACTACTCTGGGAATACCATGCGTTCTCTTGTTCCTCGCCCCTACTGGCAACGCCAGTGCGATAACCTGATGGCAAAATTCGAGGCCGAAACCCCCGAACGCAAAGCCGCCATCGAGGCCAGGGTCGCCTACTACAATCTACTATCGACGCCGTTCACGCTTTCATCACAGGCGGAGCCTGCGGGTGATTTTACCTTCTCGGGCAAGAGTAGCGCTTACTGCTTCGATTTTCGCAATCTTATCCAGTGCTTCCCGCGTGACCGCCTGGTGGATTACAGGTTTGGCGACATCACGGACATTCCGGGCAATCCCTGTTTCGTGAAAAGCCGCCCGGTGCGGCATGACGCCTCCAACGCCAACTCAGTGTTACTGAAACTGAACACCGTTCGGCACTACCGGTTTGTTGAAGACCTGGTCCCCTTTCGTCAGAAAAAGCCCCAGGTAGTGTGGCGGGGAAAGTCCAATCGCCAGCATCGAATAGACTTCGCGACCCGCTTTATAAACCATCCCCTGTGCGATGTCGGATGCGTGCTCCACAAGGAAGCCGGGGTACAGCCCTATCACAAGGCATTCATGAGTATTGAGGAACAGCTTCAGTATCAGTTTGTGGTGAGCGTTGAAGGCATCGACGTGGCCACCAACCTGAAGTGGATCATGGCATCCAACTCCCTGTGCCTGATGCGCAGGCCACGGTTCGAAACCTGGTTTATGGAAGGGGCGCTTGTTCCCGGTCATCACTATGTCGAACTGGCCGACGACCATTCCGACCTGCCCGAGAAAGTCCGCTATTACCAGGAACACCCCGACGAGGCCGAAGCCATCATCGCCAACGCCAACCACTACGTGGAGCGGTTCTTTGACCAACAGATGGAGCAGACCATTGCCCTGCTGGTGATCCAGAAATACCTACAGCTCAGCGGGCAGAAAGTTCACAACTCCCCCGACCTCAGGGCGAAACCCACGCCAGCACTGTCGGGTTTTCAGACAACGGCAGTGCGATCACCACTCCCTCGTTAGACGAGGGAAACACATCCGTCAGCGCCGTCACATTCACCTGGTGCGAAACCAGCACCACCGGCGGCCCTGGTTCCAGCTCATTCACAATCGCAATGGTCTGCTCAGTCTGCATCTGCCCATCGCCACGGTTGCGGAAAAACGAATTCAGCGACGTCATCTCCTCCACCGGCCCCACATCCATTTCCCGGGCTGTTTCAAGGCACCGGCACCACTGGCTGCTGAACACCCGCGCTTCCTCAATTCCGTGTTCTGCCAGAAACGGCTTCCACGCCCTGGCCTGCTCCCGGCCGGTGTCGTTCAGGTTACGCTGGGTGGAGCAATCATCCACCTCGAAATTGGCAGGGTCCCCGGTACCCGGCGCCAGCGCATGCCGCAGCATCAGAACCGCCCGGCCCTCCCGGAGCGCTTCCCAGGCCTCTGACTCGTCAGCGTGTACAGTACCTGCCGAAGCAAGACCAAGGCCAAGCACTAAAGCAAAAAATACAGTTGAAACACGAAGCATTTTCATTGGTTTTCCTGCCCTTTAGTCTGAATTCCCCCTGCTATCGCGGATATTACTCCGCAGCCTGATCGCGCCCTTGGGAGGGGCTTTCCAAAAATGTTGGAGGCCATGGATGGCCGGAATCAAGCGCACAGGGAAGTGCTTGTAGCGTTTTTTGGAAAGCCCCTCCCAAGGGCGCAGCCCGCCAAACTCGCAGACCCAGAAGTAATACGCGGACCAAACCTACCAGGCTCACACCAACAAAAGGTAAACTCCACCCAGAACCGAACCAAGAAGGAACCAGCCATGTCAATCTGGGTCGACGCCGATGCCTGCCCCGTCCCCATCCGGGAAATCCTCTGCCGCGCCGCCACCCGCTGGCAAGTTGAAACCACCTTCATCGCC
>CAZFPG010000387.1:0-3576 GCA_964521055.1 uncultured Marinobacter sp. | reverse complement strand
TAGAGAGGTTGTTGATCTGGACCTGGCTATGCTGAAGCAGGTTCTGAAGGAAGGGGGGTTCTACCCCGTTACTGCGGACATTCCTAAAAAGAGGCACACTGTGCCAAAGGAGTGTTCATGTCCAGACGCAGAAAATATAGCCCAGAGTTCAAACGCGAAGCCATTGCTTTAACCCGGCAACCCGGTGTGAGTTGTCGCCAGATAGCCCTGGAGGTTGGCATTAATCCCAACCTGTTGTCCCGATGGCGCAGAGAAGCGGATGAGGAAACGGACAAGGCCTTCAAGGGCTCTGGCTCTCCCAGAGACGAGGAGGTTGCCCGTCTCAAGCGAGAACTGGCTCGAGTGAAGAAGGAGCGTGATTTTTTGCGCGAAGCGGCAGTGTTCTTCGCAAAGGAGTCGTCCTGAGGTATCAGGCGATTCAACGTTGTCGCAATCATTTCCCCATACGTCTTATGTGCCGATGCCTGAAGGTGTCGGCCAGCGGTTATTACGCTTGGGTATCTCGCCCTGGGTCCGCCAGGGCAAAGGCGAATCAGCACTTGCTGTCGCGCATCAGAGAGATTCATGACGATAGCGGTGGCATGATTGGCTCACCCCGCATGCACGAGGACCTGGTTGCCGAGGGTGCTTCAACCAGTCTGAACCGTGTTGCGCGATTGATGGCCAAACACGGCATTCAGGGTTGGCCACGGAAGAAGCGCGGACGCTTGGGACGTCAATCTTATCGACCACCGGGTATCCGGAATCATCTGGAGCGGAATTTCTCCGCTCTGGAGCCGGACACCAAGTGGGTGACGGATATAACAGAAATACCCACGCAGGAAGGAAAGCTCTTTCTCTGCGTGGTCCTCGACCTGTTCAGCAAGCTGGTCGTTGGTTGGTCCATGCATCACCGGCAGGATCGGCATATGGTGATCAGAGCGGTTGAGATGGCCGTTTGGCAGCGACAGGGGAAGATCCCTGTGATTCTGCATTCAGATCGAGGCAGCCAATTCACCAGCGGAGACTATCAACGATATCTCGGCAGTAATCGCCTGGTGAGTAGCATGAGTGCAGTTGGTCATTGTGGCGATAATGCCGCCTGCGAGGGATTCTTCGGGATGCTCAAGCGGGAGCGAATTCACCACCGGCGCTACCGAACTCAGAACGAAGCGCGAGCTGATGTATTCGACTACATTGAGCGGTTCCATAATCCCAGGATGCGACGTAGAGTTGCCGCTCAGGATCTGAAGTTGTCAGCCGTTTTAAAACCGTCCGTGGAAACGGGGTAGAACCCATCTGCTCCAGTGACCGGATAACCCGCTCTGCCGGAAGCGAAAAGTCCACTTCGATGCCAAGCCCCTCGCGGTTAAAGTCATCGATCACGTTCAGCAGCCGGTAACTGCGTCTGTCGTTGAGCTGGTCGTGCAGTAAGCGTTCATTCCAAGACGTAGTTGACCTACTTCACGTCACGGAGAGGCCTTAATAACTCCGGCGAGACCTTGTATTGTTTGGTGCCGTCCTCGGCTAATACGATCACGCTCTTGCGGTTGATCTTGGTGACGATCCCCAGCACGGGCCCTTCCCGGCCCTCGAAGGTCACTTTCAGGCCCACCCGCAACTGGCTTAGCGCCTGCAGATTTTCCTGGTCCCGCAGTTCATCAATGCGCTGGCAGATATACTGGTTCAGTTCCAGCAACTGGTCGATGCTCATGTCTTCAATGCGCATGAACGGTGGCCTCCGGCTGTTTGTTCTGTCGGTCAGGATGGCGTAGGTCGATCAGAGCCCGTAATGGGTTGTCGGCGAACCGGATTTTCCAGAGTCGCGGAGTCAGATTCGCCCCCTCACTGGCCGGATGCTGACTGATGCGTTGCAACACGTCCACCAGGTAGGTGTAGGGGTTAATATCGTGCAGTTTGCAGGTACTGATCAGGCTTTGGATGATGCCCAGGTGTTCCGCCCCCAGTTCGGTCCAGCAGAACATCCAGTTTTTCTTGCCCATTGGAATGGGGCGTAGGGCCCGCTCCAGATGGTTGGTGTCCGGCTGCACGTCGGGATCTTCCAGGAACACGGTCAGGCTCGCTTCGCGGCTGAGCACGTAGTTCAGGGCTTTGGTCAGTGGATCACTGGGCAACAGCCCGCCTTGTTCCAACTGGTCCCGGCACCACTGGAAGAAGTCGCTAACGACCGGCTTCGAGTGACCCAACCGGTACTGGCGTTTCTTCTCGCCGGTCAGCCCTTGGATTTTGATGCTCTCCTCATTCTGGTACAGCTTCGCGATCCGTTGCAGGGCCTCGGTGACTGTCTCCGGGTGATCTTTCTGAGCCTCGATAAAGTAACGGCGACTGTGCACCCAGCACTGGGCGTGGGTGACGTTCTCCTGGGCGGCGGCATAGCGGGCATAGGCCGCGTAGCCGTCACTGATCAGCGTGCCGCTGAACGACTCGCTGAGCACCTGTTCGATGTGGGCACGCCCACGGCTGTTCGAGTAGGTGAACACCACCTCGTCGGCATCGCCGTATAACGGCCAGAACCAGCCGGATTTCATTTTACCCTTTTGCGGGCCTGCCCGACCTTGATGACCGGCTTTGATGGGCGTTTCATCCATGGCCAGCACCCGGCTACGCAGCACGTTGTCGGTCTGGGCATCCACAATCGGCCGAAGCAGGTCGATGGCCCGCTTGACCAGATTAGTCAGGGTGCTGCGGCTGACGGTGACACCGGCTTGCTGGATGCGCTGGTGTTGGCGGTACAGCGGTAGGTGGAACTGGAACTTGTCCACCAGCAGCCCGGCCAGCAGGCTGACATCGGCCAGGCTGTTGTCCAGCACGTTGAACGGAACCGGTGTGGTGATGGGCTTTTCGGTTCCCTTGCGCCGGAACACTGGGCGCTCGCATTTAAGCACCACATAACTGGAGGCCCGCTGGGCCAGGCGGTAGGTGGTCTTGCTGCCAATCACTTCGTAATGGTCGGCCTCCGGGCCAGTCAGCTCCGGTGGCAGGTGTTCAATGACTTCCACTGGCACATCGGCGGTAAATCGCAGGCCGGTGTCGTTCAGGCAGTCATCGTCCCGCTGCTTCTTGCCGGTGCCTCGCTGATAGGCCCGAACCGGACGTAATTCACCGTCGACAGGCTTCGCCGGAACGAGTGCTTCCCCGGCCTGGAACAAGCTGTCCTGTTCCGGAATATCGTAAACCTGCTTCTCGGATTTAGGGCCGAACAGCTGCTTCTTGAACCAGTCCAACTGATGGGTCAGCTGTCGAATCGCCTCCGCCTGAGCGCCCAACTGCTCCCGCAACAAGGCATTCTCCTCGGCCAGGGCCGAGTCGGAGGACAGGTTGGAATGGAGTGTGGAAGCCGTTGAATTCATGGCCGATATTATATCGGAAGTCCGCCTTCTATACCCCTCGAAAACGCTTGAACTGGCGGTATTTTTGCACCTCGATGCCATCGATCAGCAGTTGCAGATCCGTCAGGGTCAGGGTTCGCTGACCGGAGGCGGATAACGGCACCCGGAACTGCCCCTGCTCCAGGCGCTTGGCCCACAGGCAATAACCGGTGGCGGTAAAGTACAGCATCTTCATCTGGGTCTTGCG
>CAZFPG010000386.1:0-3579 GCA_964521055.1 uncultured Marinobacter sp. | reverse complement strand
ACGACCGTTACTTCCTCGATAACGTGGCGGGCTGGATCCTGGAACTGGACCGTGGCCAGGGCATTCCTTTCGAGGGCAATTACAGCCAGTGGCTGGAAAACAAGGAAAAGCGCCTGGAGGTTGAAGCAAAACAGGAAGTCTCCCGCCAGAAGACCATCAAACACGAACTGGAATGGGTGCGCAGCAATGCCAAGGGCCGCCAGTCCAAGAGCAAGGCCCGTCTGGCTCGCTTCGAGGAAATGAGTTCCCAGGAATTCCAGAAGCGCAACGAAACCAACGAGCTGTATATCCCGCCCGGCCCACGCCTGGGGGACAAGGTGATAGAGGTGGATGGCATCAGCAAGTCGTTCGGTGACCATCTGCTGTACGAGAAGGTATCGTTCAGCGTGCCCCCCGGCGCCATCGTGGGCATTATCGGCGGTAACGGCGCGGGCAAGTCCACCCTGTTCCGGATGATTGCCGGTCACGACAAACCGGATTCCGGCACCATCACCGTGGGCGAGACCGTCAAGCTGGCCTATGTGGACCAGATGCGGGACCTCAACGGTGACAACACCGTCTGGGAAGAGCTCAGCGACGGCAACGACATCATCAAAATCGGCACTTACGAGACACCGTCACGGGCCTATGTGGGCCGCTTCAATTTCAAGGGAGCCGACCAGCAGAAGCGTGTGGCTGACCTCTCCGGTGGCGAGCGCAACCGCCTGCACCTGGCCAAGCTCCTCAAGGAAGGCGGCAACGTGCTGCTGCTGGACGAACCCACCAACGACCTGGACGTGGAAACCTTGCGGGCCCTGGAAGAGGCGCTGCTGAACTTCCCGGGCTCCGCGCTGGTGATCTCCCACGACCGCTGGTTCCTGGACCGGGTGGCTACCCACATCCTGGCGTTTGAGGATGACGGTGAAGTGGTTTACTTCGAGGGTAACTTCAGTGAATACGATGAGGACCACAAGAAGCGCAAGGGCGATTCTGCGATGGTGCCTCAGCGGATGAAGTACAAGAAGCTGGCGTAATGGCAAAAGCCAAAACCGCCTACGTCTGCACCGAATGCGGCGCTGACTACTCCAAGTGGCAGGGCCAATGCACCGCCTGCCAGGCCTGGAACACCATCAGTGAGGTTCGCGGCGTCAGTGGCGGCAATGCCAAGGGTGCTCGTGGAGCACGCTTCGAGGGCTTTGCAGGCAGCCTGTCGGAAGTGAAGAGCCTGGACGACGTCAGCCTGGCGGAGCAACCCCGCATCAGCTCCGGCATGCAGGAGTTCGACCGGGTGCTGGGCGGCGGCCTAGTGGAGGGCTCTGCCATTCTCATGGGCGGCCATCCGGGTGCCGGCAAGAGTACCCTGCTGCTGCAGGCAGTCTGTCACCTGGCGTCCAGCGTCCCTGCGCTTTACGTCACTGGTGAGGAATCACTGCAACAGGTAGCCATGCGCGCCAAGCGCCTGGGACTGCCTACCAAAGACCTGAAAATGCTGTCGGAGACCAGCGTCGAGCGGGTGATGCAGGTGGCGGAAATCGAGAAGCCCCGCATCCTTGTGGTGGACAGTATACAAGTGATGCACGTGGCCGAGACCGAATCCGCCCCTGGCAGTGTCTCCCAGGTACGTGAAAGTGCCGCTTACCTGACCCGCTTTGCCAAGCAGACCGGCACCATCCTGTTCCTTGTGGGCCACGTTACCAAGGACGGCAGCCTGGCCGGGCCGAAGGTGCTGGAGCATATGATTGACTGCTCTATTTTGCTGGAAGGCTCCAGTGACAGCCGTTACCGCACCCTGCGGGGTATCAAGAACCGCTTTGGCGCGGTCAATGAACTGGGGGTGTTTGCAATGCTGGAGCAGGGTTTGAAAGAGGTTAAAAACCCCAGCGCGATCTTCCTGAACCGGGGTGAAGAGGCAGCCCCCGGCAGTGTGGTGATGGTGGTCTGGGAGGGCACGCGGCCAATGCTGGTGGAGATCCAGGCGTTGGTGGATATGGCCCAGGGCGGCTACCCGAGGCGTGTTGCGGTGGGGCTGGATCAGAATCGGCTGGCGATGCTTCTGGCGGTGCTGCATCGCCATGGAGGCATGCATGTGTCGGATCAGGATGTGTTTGTGAATGTGGTGGGTGGCGTGAAGGTCAATGAAACCAGTGCGGACCTGGCGCTGTTGGCCGCCATCGTGTCGTCCTTCCGCGACCGCGCCCTGCCCCAGGATCTGGTGATCTTCGGTGAAGTCGGCCTATCCGGCGAAATCCGCCCCGTACCCAGTGGTCAGGAACGCATCTACGAGGCTGCCAAGCACGGCTTTACCCGTGCCTTGGTGCCCAAATCCAATGCACCCCGCAAGACTATTGAGGGAATGAAGGTTATTCCTGTTACCAAACTTAGTGATGCGTTGTCGGCTTTGGAGGAGCTTTAGACTCTGGAACCTAGCCTGCTTGGTTAGGTGTATGGGAGGGGTTGGTAACACCATTCCAAAAAACGCAACAAGCACAACCATGTGCGCGTGGGCTCCGCCATCCAAGGCTCCGCACATTTTTGGAAAGGTGTTACCAACCCCTCCCCCATAATATGCAGTTATCTCTTAAAACCTTAGGTCGGATTAGGCCGCCAGGCCGTAATCCGACAAAAACCATCGGCCTACTCAATCAAATGCGCAAACTCCCTCTCCAACAAAGCCTGATCCCCCAGATTCAACTCAACCAATCTCTTCAGATGAGTCGCACTCTCAAGATCAATATACTGACACTTGAACCCCAGCCTATGATCTTCAACATGCCGTAACTCCACCGCCATCACGATCGCGGTTTTATGATCATCAAGGTGGATAATCACCTCGCACGGCTGTTTCAACGGAACGTTCCATCCCTCCGGCCGCTTCACCAGAACGCCCTTCAGTGAAATATCCAACACCTCGGTACGCCACACTTCATCCTGGCAATGCAGCTCGCAATCGGCATCGAAGCAGATTCTGTGGAAACGACGTTTTTCGGGGGCTTTGGCTGGCAAGGGTTACTCCTGTTGGTCTTGTCTGATATGACTATAGACCTCACAGGAACTTCTATCTAGCGGTAACGGGAGTTGCATCGTGGACGGAGCAGACACGCGACAGAGTTGGAGAGCAGGCCGTCAGGCTCTGCTCAGAACCGTGGAGCGCCAGGGATGGCGCGACCGAGCCTACATGGACGTATTCACGGGCGTGTTCTGAGCAGAGCCTGACGGCTTGCGGGAGCTTCCAGGCAGAACACCCGCCGCTCCCAATCATCAGTCTTGCTGGTGATACTCCGGACTAAGTTCAGTCACTGCGCGGATAAACGCACCAGCATGCTCCGGATCAACATCCGGGGTAATCCCATGGCCGAGGTTGAAGATATGCCCCGGCCCGGAACCGTAACGGGACAGGATATCCGCCACTTCCTGGCGAATCCGCTCCGGCGGCGCGTACAGCATGGCCGGGTCCATATTGCCCTGCAAGGCAACCTTATCGCCAATACGGGCACGAGCGTTGCCGATGTCTGTTGTCCAGTCCAGACCAACTGCATCAGCCCCCGAATCCGCGATGGACTCCAGCCACTGGCCGCCGTTCTTGGTGAACAGGATCACCGG
>CAZFPG010000385.1:0-3587 GCA_964521055.1 uncultured Marinobacter sp. | reverse complement strand
GACCAGAAAACCATGCCCCAGTATCGTTCGCGGACATCCACCGCAGGCCGCAATATGGCTGGCGCACGTGCTCTTTGGCGCGCCACCGGCATGAAGAATGAAGACTTTGGCAAGCCCATTATTGCCGTTGCCAACTCCTTTACCCAGTTCGTCCCCGGCCATGTGCATCTCAAGGATCTGGGGCAGCTGGTGTGCCGCGAAATCGAGCAGGCCGGCGGCGTCGCCAAGGAGTTCAACACTATCGCCGTGGACGATGGCATCGCCATGGGTCACGACGGCATGCTCTATTCCCTGCCGTCCCGCGAGATTATCGCCGATTCCGTGGAATACATGGTCAATGCCCACTGTGCCGACGCCCTGGTGTGCATCTCCAACTGTGACAAGATCACCCCGGGGATGCTGATGGCCGCCATGCGCCTGAACATCCCCACCATTTTCGTCTCCGGCGGCCCCATGGAAGCGGGTAAAACCAAATTGTCGGAACACAAACTGGACCTGGTGGACGCCATGGTCATAGCCGCCGACCCGAACGCCGATGACGAGACGGTGGCCGAGTACGAACGCAGCGCCTGCCCGACCTGCGGGTCCTGTTCCGGCATGTTCACCGCCAACTCCATGAACTGCCTGACCGAGGCCATCGGCCTTGCGCTACCGGGTAATGGTTCCCTGCTCGCCACCCACGCCGATCGCGAGCAGTTGTTTCTCAAGGCAGGCCGACAGATTGTAGAGAATACCCGACGCTATTACGAAGAGAACGATGCCAGTGTGCTGCCACTGAGCATTGCATCCATGGAGGCGTTCGAGAATGCCATGGTCATGGACATCGCCATGGGTGGCTCGACCAATACTATCCTGCACCTGCTGGCTGCCGCCCAGGAAGGCCGGGTTCCGTTTACACTCAGCGAGATTGACCAGCTTTCCCGCAAAGTGCCGCAACTCTGCAAGGTTGCCCCCAACTCCCCCAAATATCACATGGAGGATGTGCACCGCGCCGGCGGCATCATGGGCATTCTTGGAGAACTGGAACGGGGCGGGCTGATCAACACTGACCTGCCCACCGTGCACAGCAGAACCATGCGCGAAGCCCTGAGAACCTGGGACATCATGCGGGAACCGACACCGGAAGTGGTGGAATTCTACAAGGCCGGCCCCGCCGGCATTCCCACCCAGACCGCTTTCAGCCAGAGCACCCGCTGGCCCTCTCTCGATGGTGACCGGGAAACCGGCTGTATCCGTTCCGTTGAGCATGCCTATTCGGCCGAGGGTGGCCTGGCCGTACTCTTTGGCAACATTGCTCTGGACGGCTGCGTGGTCAAGACCGCAGGTGTGGATGAGAGTATCTATGTATTCGAAGGCAAGGCGAGGGTTTTTGAAAGCCAGGATACGGCAGTAACAGGCATCCTGAACGATGAAGCCAAACCTGGCGAGGTGGTCATTATTCGCTACGAAGGCCCCCGTGGCGGGCCAGGCATGCAGGAAATGCTCTACCCCACCAGCTACCTCAAATCCAAGGGACTGGGCAAGGAATGCGCCCTGCTGACCGATGGCCGTTTTTCCGGTGGCACCTCCGGCCTGTCCATCGGCCACGCCTCTCCGGAAGCGGCGGCAGGCGGCGCCATTGGCCTGATCGAGAACGGGGACCTGATCCGCATTGATATTCCCAACCGTTCCATCAACGTGCAGGTCGACCAGACCGAGCTGGATCGACGCCGGGCGGAAAGGGATGAAAAAGGCTGGAAGCCGGAACTGCCCAGGCCTCGCAAGGTGTCGGCTGCCCTGAAGGCCTACGCGCTGCTGGCAACCAGCGCCGACAAGGGTGCGGTCAGGGACCTGGAAAAACTGGACTGAACGCAACAGGCCCGGGGTAGCCCGGGCCTGAAGGTTGGAAGCAATACAACTCCGGTGCGGTTACCAGAGACTCCAGCCACCATCGTCGTCTTCTTCAACGTCACCTTCCTCGGTCTGGGCCTCCTCAGGCTCGGATGCATCATTGGTAGAGGCCGCTGCTTTTTGTGATGCCTCACCGGAGCCTGACGACGCAACCTGTACAGACACCATACCCAGCGCTTTCTTGGTGGCTTCATCCAGTTCACCCGAGGCATCGAGCCCCTGGTCCCGCTGGAACTCGGTGAGCGCTGAGCGCGTCGCATCATCCATCTGCGGATCGACATTGGTGATCTCATAACCCGCGCCATAAAGGGCATTCTTGAGAGCTACAGCCTCATTCGCCAACGCGTGGGGGGCTGCTGCAAGGGTCAGTGCTCCGAGCATTACTGTCGCCGCCAGCCGGCTTCGTATTGCTGTTTTCCTGATCATGATCTACTCCGGTTACCTGTGGTTTTTTATTGTGTTACCTGTCCCTACAGGATGGACAACATGACCAAAGATTAACACAATTAGTCCTTCCCGGTTTTTTCGGATTGTTGCGTTTGTGTAGCTGTCTCAGGCATGTTGTGGACAGGCGTTTCCGGCATTTCCCCGAACTCACGGATAAAGATCCCCCAGAAAGCCATGAACAGGGCCGCCACCAACGGCCCCATCACAAAGCCATTGACTCCGAACATTACAATTCCGCCCAGCGTTGACAGCAGAACAATGTAATCCGGGAGCTTGGTGTCCCGGCCCACAAAAATCGGGCGCAGGATGTTGTCGGACAGTCCGATGACAATCGACCCGAAAGCCGTCAGGATAACCGCCGAAATGATCTCTCCGGTCGCAGCCAGGTAAAGGGCCGCCGGCACCCAGACCAGGGCAGCACCCACCGCCGGGATGAGAGACACAATCGCCATCACCACACCCCAGAGCAGCGCACCCTGTATATCCAGCAACCAGAAAATCAGGCCACCCAGTGCACCCTGAATGATCACAATCAGCAAATTGCCCTTGACCGTTGCCCGAGTGACTTCCGCGAACTTGGCAAACAGCAGCCGCTCCCGCTCATCTCCCAACGGTAGCGCGCGGATCAGCAGGTCCACGAGCTTGCTGCCATCCCGAAGCAGGAAAAATGCCAGATACACCATCAACGCCAGTCCCAGGAAAAACTGGAAGGTATTCTGACCGACGCCCAGGGCCTGTTTTGCCAGGAACTGGCTACCACCCACGAAGGCACTGACGACCCTGTCCCTTACCTCGGCAAAATCCATTCCGAACTGGGCGAAAAAGGCCTCAATGGCAGGAAAAGACTGGTTGACCCTGTCAATGTACTCACCCGGCCGCAGATCCCCGTCCTGTATTTTCTGATAGACAGAAAGCCCCTCGGCCACCAGGGAGGTCACTAACGCCAGCACCGGAATAACCACAATAACCAGGCATATCAACAACGTCAGCAGCGCAATCACATTGGGGCGGTCGCCCACCCGTTTCGCCAGACGCTCGCGCACCGGGTGGAAAATCAGCGCAATGGCCACCGCCCAGAAAATAGGACCAAAAAATGGTTTCATTAACAGAATAAAGGCGAGGGAGACGCCTACAAGCATGGCCAGAAAAGTCCGTGTCTCCAGTTTTCCGTACATAGTTTGATCCTGATCCTGATTGCACACCGGGGAACTAGTGTCCCGTCTGGTTAATTCGCTGATCTACTGAGCCCC
>CAZFPG010000384.1:0-3597 GCA_964521055.1 uncultured Marinobacter sp. | reverse complement strand
GACTCCGAGAAGCTTGAGCCGGAGATCGGTACGGCTTGGCTCGCGGGAAATAGCGGTTTCAAGGGACTGAGCCGCCTGATCCATCCGGCCATAGGCGATGTAGGCGTCAGCTTCCGCCAACGGGTCGCCGTCCGGGCTTTCCACGCCTTCTTCATCGTCCAGAGTCAGGTCGAAAGAGTCCGTGTCACCCTCGGCATCACTATTGAGCTGGTCGTAGAACGCCTTTTCGCGATTGGCGTTGCGGCGAGCCAGCAGCAGCAACAGCAACAACAGAACGATCAGGCCGCCACCCAGTGCAATCTGGTACATGGTGTTGTTGGTGATGGCGCTGATGATGTTGTCAGGGAATCCCTTGTCCGGCTGGGCCGGCGGAGTGGTAGGTTCCTGGGTAGGCTGCTCTGGTGACGCCGCTGCGACGTCTGCCTCCTCCTCGCGCTCTTCGTCAGCGGCTGCCATTTCGGAAGCCGACTCGTCCACAGCAGTATCTTCCTCTGCCATGGCTGTTTCTTCATCCGCGGCGGCGGTATCGGCGCCCTCTTGCTCTTCGTCCGCCGCTGCCATCTCATCTTCCGTTGCGGCTTCAGGGGCTCCCGCTTCCGTTTCGGCAGCGTCGACGTCGTCCCCATCCGCTTCTGCAAGATCCGTATCAGAACCGGCCTCGTCGCCATCTTCGGTTACCTGATCCGCCAGAGATTCTTCATCTGGTGCGTCGGCAGGCTGCTCACCGTCCGCCTGGCCTTCGGCCTGCTGGATCTCGGCCAGCTGGGTGTTCTTGAGTTCGAGTAAACGCTGTAGAGTCTCTACCTGCTCCTGCAGGTCATCAACACGGCCAGAGAGCTCCTCATTCTCGCGACGGGCGCTTTCCAGCTCTTCCATGGCGACGGCAGAGCCGGCATCCACACCACCTGATGTATCACCGTCTCCGCCCGCGGAACCACCTTCGTCGGCGTCGCGGGAGCTGCTGTCATCGCTGGCAAGCAGTCTCAGCTCATCTCCGCCGGTTTCGCCCTGGCCCGACTGGCCAGAGGCAACCTCGGCATCCGGGGATTCTTCGGTGGCATCAACCGTACGTTCGGGACGGGACAACGCGTCGTTCTGGGCAGCCACCTGGCGATTTGCCTCCGCTCGGGAGCGGCTGCGAATATCTTCGATATCGGGTACACGGAGCACTTCACCGCGCTTGAGGCGGTTGATATTGCCCCCGATAAAGGCGTCGGGATTCAGATCCTGCAGCGCCAGCATTACCTGCTGCACGGACACGCTGCTATCCGGACGGACGCTGGCTGCAATGTTCCAAAGGGTGTCTGACCGTCCCGTGGGACCAAGGGTGCGCGAACGCTGGGTCGTGGCTCACTGGGACTCTTCCTGCGATCCTGTCCGGGCCCGCTGTTGGGATTGCTGCCGCTGGGGCTGTGACGCTTCGCGCGTTGCGGGAGCGGCAACCTCTTCCTCAACCCCGGAATCCTCGGCATAGACCGGCGGATCGACCAGTACGGCGTATTCCCGCATCAGGCGGCCGTTGGGCCAGGTCACTTCCAGCAGGAAATTCAGGTAGGGCTCCCGCAGGGGTTCCCTGGAGGAGACATTGACCACCAGGCTGCCATCACTGGCCGTCGTCACCTGGAAATCCAGTTTGGTAAGGAAATGGTTCCGGTCGATACCAACCCGTTCATAGGCTGATTCGGAAGCGATGTTTACAAAGACATCGCCGGGGTCAACTCCCTCGCTTTTACGCAGATTGATCTCTGCGTCCAGAGGCTCATTCAGAAAGGACTGTAATTCAATTTCTCCCAGACCCAGGGCCTGTGCGACGCCGGAACCGAGCCCTCCCGCCAGAGCCAGAGCAACCGCAAGCTTGCGTACCTTCATGCTTTTTCCTTACCAGTCTCCGTTATTCGTTACCGTTCTTCAGAACAGATATCGGACGAGGTTGGATGACTTCCGTCTTGATTACTATCGTTATTATGTAATGTTTTTAATATTCAGTTGCGCAAGTATTGTTGATAATACCTCTTTTATCAATCAATCAGCCGCAGTCCTTGCACCATTTTTTCATAAATGGTGGGGAACATATTGTTACCGAACGATGATCCGGTTCTCCCGCTCAGCCTGAGTCTAGCCCACCAGAACGGAAACATGTACAAAAACGCTTCCGAAAATAACAGGGGCGGAGGCGTATTTCAGCCTCCGCCCCTCGCCGGTTCTCTGAAACCGGACACAGTTGGCATATTCTTGCCCAATGCGGGACCGCGTTACTTCTCCTGAAGGATTCGCAGCATCCGCCGCAGCGGTTCCGCAGCACCCCACAGCAACTGGTCGCCGACCGTAAACGCGGAGATATACTCCGGGCCCATGGCAAGTTTGCGGATGCGCCCGATGGGAACGCTCAGGGTTCCGGTTACCTTCGCTGGCGTAAGCTCCCGGATGGTGGCATCACGTTCGTTCGGAATGACCTTCACCCAGTCGTTGGCCTTCGCCAGAATCGACTCTATTTCGGATATCGGCAGGTCCTTCTTCAACTTGATGGTCAACGCCTGGCTGTGAGAACGCATGGCACCGATACGGACACAGATACCATCAATGGGAATGGGATTGTCGCCGCGACCCAGTATCTTGTTGGTCTCCACGCCGGCTTTCCATTCTTCCTTGCTCATGCCGTTATCAAGCTGCTTGTCGATAAACGGAATCAGGCTGCCGGCCAGGGGCACCTCAAAATGCTCGGTGGGGAAACCGTCAGAGCGCATGGTATCGGTGACCTTGCGGTCAATCTCGAGAATGGCGGATGACGGATCTGCCAACTCATCACTCACCGCATCCTTGAGTTCGCCCATCTGGCTCAGCAGCTCACGCATGTTCTGCGCACCTGAGCCGGAAGCTGCCTGATAGGTCATGGGGGAAACCCACTCAATCAGGTCCTGCTCCAGCAGTCCACCGAGGGCAAGCATCATCAGGCTGACGGTGCAATTGCCGCCAACAAAGTCTTTCACACCTTTTGCCAGTGCCTCGTCGATCACGTTACGGTTAACCGGATCGAGCACAATCACTGAGTGATCGACCATCCGCAGCGTGGACGCAGCATCAATCCAGTAGCCCTACCATCCGGCATCACGGAGCTTCTGGTACACCGCACCGGTGTAATCCCCGCCCTGACAGGTAACCACCACATCCAGGGTTTTCAGGGTATCGATATCGAAGGCATCCTGGAGCGCAGGCACGCCTTCCTTGCCCACGTCCGGGGCCGGTTTGCCAGCCTGGGAAGTGGTAAAGAAGATGGGTTCGATATCTGCAAAATCGTTTTCTTCACGCATGCGCTGCATGAGGACAGAGCCCACCATACCGCGCCAGCCAATAAGTCCAACTCGCTTCATGTGCGACCTTTGAACCTCGTTTTATGCCCGCCCGCTACCTGTATCGCTGGCAGGGACAGGATGGATGATCCCGCGGCAACCGCATCGCGTTGCCGTCGGGTCTCAAAAATTCGCCGGCCTCAGAGCGCAGCCAGAACCGCATCGCCCATCTCGCGGGTCGATACCTTCCGGCCATCAGCGGACATGATATCCGCCGTTCTCAGGCCCTGGTCCAGCACCTTGCTGACCG
>CAZFPG010000383.1:0-3598 GCA_964521055.1 uncultured Marinobacter sp. | reverse complement strand
TGATTGATGATGGATTCCTCCATGGGCGTGGGGCTGCCGATATGAAAGGCAGCCTCGCGGCGTTCGTTACGGCCTGCGAGCGCTTCGTGGACAAGTACCCGGACCATCGGGGTTCCATCGCCCTGCTGATTACCAGCGACGAAGAAGGCCCCGCCCAGGACGGCACCGTGAAAGTGGTGGAAGCCCTGGAAGCCAGGAACGAGAAGATCGACTGGTGCCTGATTGGCGAGCCGTCCAGTACCCATGAAGTGGGTGATGTCATCAAGAATGGCCGCCGGGGCTCACTCCATGGTTACCTGACGGTGCACGGCACCCAGGGCCATGTGGCGTATCCGCACCTGGCTGAGAACCCGGTGCATACAGTGGCCCCGGCGCTGGATGCCCTGGCGAAGGAATTCTGGGACAACGGCAATGACTTCTTCCCGCCCACCACCTTCCAGATCACCAAAATCGAGGCTGGTACCGGCAGCAACATCATCCCCGGTGAATGCCTGGTGCACTTCAATTTCCGCTACTGCACGGAAAACACGGCAGAAAGCCTGGAAGAGCGGGTGGTTGCCATCCTGGACCGCCACGAGCTGAAGTACGACCTGCAATGGCACCTGAGTGGCCGCCCCTTCCTCACGGACCGTGGCGCGCTGGTATCAGCTGCACAAAACGCCATTCGCACGGTCACCGGCCGGAAAACCGAGCTGTCCACCTCCGGCGGTACTTCGGACGGGCGTTTTATCGCGCCTACCGGCGCCCAGGTCCTGGAACTCGGCCCCATCAACGCCACCATCCACAAGGTGAATGAGTGCGTGAAAGCGGCAGACCTGGATACCCTGTCAGACATCTACGAACAGGTACTTGTCGAGTTGCTGGCCTGACCAGCAATGGGGAAATCAGTAATGGGGAGGGGGCGTTTCGTCCTCTTCCTTTCTTATGTTTGAAGAAGACACTTCCTTGAGCTGTGTGTTCAGCTGCTTTTTTGCCTCCCAGAGTTCCCGGATATCCAGTTCCTGACGGGCCACCTGCTCGCTCAGGGTGTGGATAACGTCGTCCTGGAACGCCAGCCGGGTTTCCAGCTCGTCCATCCGTGCTTGTAGATCTTTCTCGCTCATGTGGTCATGCCGCTTGGTCAGCGCTCCCTGTTATCTGGTATCATGCCGCTTTTGCCCGCCAGGGGATTTTCTGGGCACGTAAGATGCCTTACGGAATCCTGGCGGTTTTCACCGACCGGAGACCCGATTTTACCCGATATCCGGTTCTTTATCGTTAGCGTTTGATGAATGGAGAAACTTCAGTCCATGCAAAACCCAGCAAAAGCGATCGTTCTTGCTCTCCTGGTCGCCATACCGTCACCTTTTATCCTTGGCTTTCTGTTGGTGACTTTCACCCCGGAGCTCTTCCAGATCCTGTCACAGTCCCGCACCAGTGAGCTGGCAACCAATACCACGTTTGTACTGGGCAGTGCCCAGGGCATCGCGGCCTACATTATTGCGGTTGTCCTTTTCGGCCTGGCAGGCTTTGTGACCGTGGCTTTGGCTGCCAAGAAACCATCAGAACTGAAACAGCAAGCCCCCCGCGCCAGCGCAGCACCTCGCAAAGCGCCACAGCGTCAGCAGGCCCAGCCGGATTATGACGACGAAGATGATGACTTCGACGACACCACGCCTGAAGGCGATGAAGAAGGCACGGTGAAGTGGTTCAACGTCAAGAAAGGCTTCGGCTTCATTGTTCGCGACAGTGGTGATGAGGTTTTCGTTCACTTCCGTGCGATTCGTGGCCGTGGCCGCCGCGTACTGCGCCAGGGCCAACTGGTCCGGTTCAGTGTTGTGGAAGCCGACAAGGGCCTGCAGGCAGACAACGTGTCTATCCTGAGCGACGACTGAACCGCAAGGCTCTTATAGTATGAAAAAGGGGCAGCCATTGGCTGCCCCTTTGCGTTTGTGACGGGTCATTCCCCCGCGCGGTCAGTTCCAGACTGCCAACTGTTCGCCCCGCTGATCCAGCCGCCACCATTTTTCATCTTCTACCGGCTCCCCTTCCTTCCAGTCGCCAGGGCTGCAGCGAATCTCGGTGTCCATGGCGCGCCAGGCACTGCGGGCGCAGTCCAGGTCTGAAATCCACGGCAGGTCGGCGCCTTCCAGAATCAGGGAGGTGAACCGCTTGCCACCAGCACCCGGATACAGACTGACCCGAACCCTGTCGCCCCGATACCACGCCGTGCCTTTCACTGCCTTGTCACCCAGCGAATCGTCCGCCAGCTCCACCTCGTCAAGATGATTGGCCAGCCAGTCCGATACTGCTGCCGACTCAAGGTCACGAATATAGATTTCGAGATCCCGCACCCTCTGTTTCTCCTGCCGGTTGGTCACAATGGACAACATAGTGAACCGGGCCGGGGCGCGCTGCAACCCAGCGCTCCAGTTCGTTGCGCAGGTCCTCCACTTTCAGGGTGCGCAGGGTACCCTCAGCCTTGCGTTCGTACCACGCCACTTCCACAGCTGCCCTCTCGATGGCGACGCTTTCCAGCGATTGTTCCAGGCCTTCCAGTGGCTGCTGGCGTGCCATTGCTACCAGCGCCTGGCGCCGGAGCGTATCCGTGGTTCCCGCCAGTGCCATACTTTCAATGGGCCCTCGCTCGGCAAACAGGTTCAGCCGGGCAGCCGCCCGCTCCACCCACTGAAGCATACCGCCCGGTAAGCCGACCAGCCGGCTTTTGCTGGACGCCGCATAACGAATCAGCGCCTGGGACAGTTCGATGTTCCAGTATCGCTCGATGGCCGGCTGATGGGCCGTGAGGATGGCGGTTTTTTGCCCGGGGCTGGTGGCCGGCATGTCGAAAATATCGAAATCCCGCCCCAGGATGCGCTCCAGGTGTTCAATGGCCTCGCCCACCCGCGGTGCATCGGGGCCAAGCATGATGACGGGGCCCGGATAGGCAGTCACCAGCCCCCTGGCAACACTGTGTTCGGAGGACATCATGGCAACCAGATCAACCGGCGAAATATTGTCCAGAACCAGAGCCGGACACACCCGGCGATCGCCGCCACCAACAGGCATCGCCGGACTGTCACTGGCCATCACCTCCGCCTCGTTGCGAAGGTCGAGCCGGACAAAGCCCGACTCCAGGAACGGCAGCAACGCCTGCAGCCAACTGGTTTTCCCGCTGCCCCTCGCGCCCCTGATCCACACCAGGGCTCCGGGTACCGAGGCCAGGGTAATGGCGACATCTTCGGCCAGTGCCAGCCACTCAAGATCGGTAATCACCACGGGAGCGTCTCCGGGAGCAGCCGTTTCAGCATCCTGGCGCAGGCTTTCATCGGTTGCCGGCCAGCGGCTCACCAGTTCCAGAACAGCGACGTAGGCTTTCTCCTGCAGTCGTTCGGCGTTGCGCGTCAATACGGACAGCAGGGCGGGCCAGTCCAGCCAGGGGGCATCACTTAATTCCCGGGCGGTGGAGAACCAGTAAATCAGTTGCGAGGACAGCAGGCCCTCGCCACCCACTTCGGTGACGATGGGCTGTTCGCACTGGATGGTTCGGGTCAGTTCATCGATATCAACGCCACAGCCACGCAGGAAATCGCAGATGGCGGGCTCGCCGTCCAGCAGC
>CAZFPG010000382.1:0-3599 GCA_964521055.1 uncultured Marinobacter sp. | reverse complement strand
TTCGGCAACGTCAGCCAGCATTTCGCGTTCGGCCTGTTTCAGGCAGGCGGCGTCTACGATGACCGGCATTCCGCCTGCCAGCAACTCGCCGGCAAGATCCGCCAGGCGCTGATAGGTGCGCTGGTTGGCCTCTTCGGTGTACAGGTTTTCGCCGGTGGATGATTTGCTCTGTTCCAGCGGTCCCATCCCGAAAAGCCGCTTGCGCTCCACATCCGAACGCAGCCGGATCAACCCCAGCTCCGCGGCCATGGAGCTGCTCACCAGGGATTTGCCGCTGGCGGAAAGCCCCGTGGTAGCCAGCAGATAGGGATTGGGGATGGCGCTGTAATCTTCCGCTAGCTGTGCGTAGTCGCGATACCGCTGCATCAGGCCCTCGCGCTCGGCGTCAGACAGTGACGGATTACCCATGGTGAACAGGGCAATCTTGGCCCTCACCATGGCGCGATAGGCCTTGTACATGGGCAAAAGGGGCAGGGCATCGAAATCACCGCGGTATTCCAGGTAGCTGTTCAGCACCAGGTTGGCCAGTTCCGGTTCGCGCCGGGATTCCAGGTCCATCAGCAGGAAGGCCAGGTCGTTGATGACGTCGATCCAGCGGAAGGGCTCGCTGAATTCGATGCAGTCGAACACGGTTACCTCGCCTTCGAAAACGGTGATGTTCGCCAGGTGCAGGTCGCCATGACATTCACGAACAAAGCCGTTGTCATAACGTTGCGCGATAAGTGGCGAATGGCGTTCAAACGTGGTGCGAGCCCATTGTTCCAGGTTGTCCAGTTGCAGCAACAGCGCCTCGTCATCAATCATCGGGCGGATCTGGTCGAAATTTTCCTGCATGGCCGCATAGACGGCGTCTGGTGTTCCCAGGGGCTTGCCCGGAGTGACCGGGGGCTGCTTGTCGTGGAAGTCCGCCACCTGGCGGGCAAGGCTGGTGAGCAGGTCCGGCGTCAGTTTGCTGTTCTCCTGCCGCACGTCGAACAGCTCGCTCTGGTCGAACTGGCGCATGCGAATGGCGTATTCGAAAGCCTCGCCCTGGCCCCCAAGTTCCGGTGCCTCTACCGATCCGGTGATGGGCAGCACTTCCAGGTAGAGATTTTCAGCGAGCCGGCGGTTCAGGCGCAGTTCTTCCTCACAGAAGTGTTTGCGACGCTCCAGGGTCGAGAAGTCCAGAAAGCCGAAATCCATGGGTTTCTTGATCTTGTAGGCGAAATCGCCGGTCAGGATGACCCAGGAGATGTGCGTCTCGAGAACCTGAAATTCCTTCACCGGGTGGTCATACAGTGCCGGATCCTGCAGTGCCAGCATCAGGTTGTCGGAAGTTGCATCGCTCACGGCTTTCTCCTAGGGTTCCTTGAACTCATTGATTTTTAATGCGCCTATCATAACGGGCAGATTACAGAAATAACACACGGATGGCCTGCCTCAGGGACGCAGGGATTCGTTATAATCCCGCCATGAAAAAATCTGCCTCTCCCAGAAAATCCCCGAAAAAGAGTAACCGCAAAGGCAAGAACGCCCGCAAGTCCTGGTTCTGGCCGTTGTTTATCCGTGTGTCTTTTATTGGTGTGGTATTGCTCGCCGGCTGGATGGTGTATCTCGACGCGGTGGTGACTTCCCGCTTTGAGGGCCGCCGCTTTGAGGTGCCGTCCCGGGTCTATGCCCGGCCGCTTGAACTGTACGATGGTGCCAGTGTCAGCTCCGGGGCGCTTCAGCGGGAGCTTGAACTGTCCGGTTACCGGGCCGGTGACGGCAGCAAGGCCGGCACCTATCGCCGCAACGGCGGGCACTTCACCATCAGTACCCGTGGCTTTCTGTTTACCGATGGGCTCGAGCCCCGCCGGCGGCTGTCGCTGACCATATACGGGGACAGGGTACAGGACTTCAGAGTGCTTTCGGGTGACGGTTCGCCCATAGTTCGCCTGGAACCGGCCCAGATCGGTGGCATCTATCCCGCCCACAAGGAGGACCGGGTGCTGGTTCAGCTCGATGAAGTGCCTGAGCTTTTCACCGATACGTTACTGGCGGTGGAAGATCGCAACTTCCATGACCACCACGGCATTGCACCGCTGTCCATTGCCCGGGCGATGCTCGCCAACATCCAGGCCGGCCGGATTGTGCAGGGGGGCAGCACACTGACCCAGCAGTTGGTAAAAAACTTCTTCCTGACCCGTGAGCAGACGCTGCTGCGTAAGGGCAACGAAGCGCTGATGTCGTTTTTGCTGGAACTGCATTACGAAAAAGACGACATACTGGAAACCTACCTCAACGAGGTTTATCTGGGGCAGGCTGGCACCCGCGCCATTCACGGTTTTGGCCTGGCCAGCCAGTTCTATTTCGGTGAATCCATCCGCGATATTGCAGCCCACCAGGTGGCGCTTCTGGTGGGGCTGGTCAAGGGGCCAAGTTACTACAACCCCCGCCGTTATCCGGAGCGCGCGCTTTCCCGCCGCAACCTGGTAATAGACGTTATGGCGGAAACCGGCCTCATCGGTGAACAAGAGGCCGCCAAGGCCCGTGCGCAGCCGCTTGGGGTCACCGACCGGGCCTCCTATTCGGAAAACCGGTACCCCGCCTACATCGACCTGGTGCGCCGCCACCTGGCCAGGGATTACAAGCAGGAAGACCTTCAAAGCGAAGGCCTGCGGATTTTTACTACGCTGGATCCGGCTATCCAGTACGCTGCGGAGTTTTCCGTCAAGGATATGCTGGCCCGAATGGAGGGAAATTCCGACACCACGCTGGAGTCTGCCCTGGTGGTCACCTCCCGTGACAGCGGTGAGGTGCTGGCGCTGGTTGGCGGTCGTGACCCGCAATACGCAGGTTTCAACCGCGCCCTGGATGCCCGCCGTCCGATTGGTTCACTGATCAAGCCATTCATCTACCTGACAGCCCTTCAGCAACCGGATCGGTACAACCTGATTACACCGGTAGAAGACAGGAGCTTTTCGCTGGTGTTCGATGACGGTCGACGCTGGGAGCCCAAGAACTACGACAACGAGGAGAGAGGGGAGGTGCCCCTGCACGAAGCCCTGTCGCACTCGTACAACTTCCCGGCGGTTCGGGTAGGGCTCGATGTTGGGATCGACCAGGTAAAATCCACGCTTCAGGGTTTCGGAGTCACCAGCGGTATATCCGAGTATCCCTCCATGTTGCTGGGTTCCGTTGCCATGACACCGGTAACCGTGGCCCAGATCTACCAGGGGCTGGCTACCTCGGGCTTCAACACACCGTTGAGAACCATCCGGCAGGTAACGGACGCGGAAGGCGAAGCGCTTTCCCGCTACAGCCTGAAAGTGGACCAGGTGGCCGACCCGGCAGCGGTTCACCTTGTCCAGTATGTGATGCAGGAAACCATGCAGGAGGGTACCGGCCGGTCTGTTTACCGCACGGTACCCCGTGAGCTTACGCTTGCAGGCAAGACCGGAACCACCGATGATGGCCGCGACTCCTGGTTTGCAGGCTTCAGCGGTGACCTGCTTGCAGTCAGTTGGGTGGGCCGTGATGACAACGGGCCCACATCACTGACCGGTGCCACCGGGGCGTTGCCGGTCTGGTCCCGGTTCATGGGGCAGGTGCCCCAGCACGGATTTTCGCCGGTGGTG
>CAZFPG010000381.1:0-3602 GCA_964521055.1 uncultured Marinobacter sp. | reverse complement strand
TCCAGTGAGTGGTTGTTGTAGCCAGCATAGGCGCTGAACCATTTGACCGGCGAGAACACATAACCCGCACCAATGGTTTCGACGCTATCGCCTTCCTGGACACGGTCCTTTGCCTCTGCGAAGTGCACATCAAAAGCGTGCTTGCCGTATTTGTAGCCCAGCTTGACCAGATAGAAATCGGAATCCGGATTGGCACTGTCATCATCCTCGCTGGTCGAATAGGCTCCCGTCAGGTTGACGCCGCTTTCATGCAGCCAGGATAACGAGCCGCCCAGGGTTTCAACATCACCGGTGGCGCCACCCGCGTCCTTGGTGGAATAGCCGATACCAGCAGAAACCTTGCCTCCCAGCTCTCCCGAGAAACGCGCCCCCACCTCGGTAACGTCGGCATTACCCTTGATACCCTGGCTTAGTGCGGCACTGACGGGGCCCAGACCCGGCAAGTCGTATCTCAGGCGGTCATAACGGCTCTCGAAATCCTGGTTACTCATCGCCGCCCCGAACCGCACGTTGGCACCACCGTTGTCATCCACAAAATCCAGTGCGCCACCGACCAGGGCCGGGTTGGTGTAGGAAACGATCTTGGTTCCGGACAGATCCACTTCCACGTTGCCATTCGCTGCGCCATCGCCCTGCCCCAGGGAAAGCTTGCCGAAGCCACCGGAGACAAACAGGTTCAGGTGGCGCTCACTGAACTCGCCACCAACGGAACGATTGTCGGGGTCCACCAGGTTGGATGCATTTTGCTGGTACTCCAGCTCGACGTGCGCACCAACGGTCAAATCAACCTCCTTGAGGTCTCCACTCAGCTTCACACCGGTACGGGTTGCACTGTTATCGTTGTCAACGATGTAGTGCTCGCTTCCATCCCCGGTGTCGCCAACCATAAGGCCGTGGTTGATCTGGCCATAGACGTCTGCCGACACATTCGACACCGGCGACTGGGCATAAGCGCCGGATGCAGCAACACCGCCCACGAGAAAAGCAATACACGAAGTCAGTCTTTGTTGTTTTATCACTGATAACACTCCTTAACCGATTATATAAAAAATTATTGAATCGCCTTTTATAAAGCGAGTTTTATTATCTAAACAATAATACTTAAATATCCCCAGAAAACTGAAAACCCACCAATACAGGGCAGAAAAAGCTTATTCCCATTGCCTGTCATGAGCCATAAGCCGACCTATTCACATCCTCATCAAGGATCAGCTCACATTCTTTCCAAAGGGGTTTCATACTATCTCTCCATATATAAACCTCCTTATCTGTTGGCCTGGATACTTTAATTCCTTTCATTTCTCGCAATTCGTCCCTTTCATTTATCGGCCTGGACACTGAAGTCATTCTTCCCTTCGGGTATCAGGGCTGACCGCGCATGAGGAAACAAGAGATTGGGCGGGGGTTTGGCGCCGGCACTATATGGCAGCATCAACAGAAGAACAAAAGTCGGTCCGGTTAGCCGAGAGCTCATAGGCGCTTCTTACCTCTAACATTTATTATTAACGTTATATGCATGGTTGTTTTGTTTTCTTGGTTAGCCATGCCTGTACCCACCTATAGCAAACCTCAAGCCAACATTAATCCGCCCCCTCTGTTTATCTGGAAAATCCCAGATATTCCGCGCAATAAGAGCTTGTACACAACCAAACCAAAAAAAGTATCGATTCAATTTATGGGTGGATAATCACCCACTCACAGGCAACAAAAAGGTGGAAATCCACCCAATTCTGCAATTGCTGATTTGATAACGGGTATTTGTTTAACCGGCGAGGCCATTGGCGAAATGTCCCGCACGATCGGCAACATCACGCAACTGAATTACCAGATAGCAACCGCAGCCGAAGAGCAAACCTCTGTTGCGGAGGATATCAACAGGAACGTCACCGTCATCCGTGATGTCACCGAAAATACCGCACAACTGACCGACCGGTCATTATCGGCCAGCGCCGATCTGGCCAGGCTTGGAGATCGTCTCAGGAATCAGGTCACAACGTTCAGAGTCTGAGCCGAGGAGCACGCGGTCAGAACTTTTCCAGGTACCCCTTGGGCAACGCGATATCCATGGCGATAGGCAAGTGATCGGACATCGGGTAACGAACCACTTCCGAACGCCGTATCTCCAGGCTCGGGCTGACCAGGATATGGTCCAGGGCCCGCTCCGGGCGCCAGCTGGGAAAGCTGTGGGCCGTGTCCGGCAGGGGAACCAGATTGGAGTGCTTCAGCGGGGTATTGCTGAGCAGCTGTTCCGCGTGATTGTTGAGGTCGCCCATCAGCACCACATGCTGATACTGGGAAATCAGTTCCTGGATATAGGCCAGTTGACGGTGCTGAGCCGCCCTGCTCAGGGACAGGTGCATCATCACCAGCACCAACGGGTCTTCCACAACCCCGTAACGTGCCACGATGGCACCCCGCCCGGGAATCAACCCCGGTAACCGGTGCTCGGTAACATCCAGGGGCCGATAGCGGCTGAGCAGGCCATTGCTGTGCTGCGCCAGTTGTCCCAGGTTACGATTGAGTTGCTGATGCCAGTAGGGGATACCCGATGCCTCTGCCAGGTACTGTACCTGGTTGATATAACCGCTGCGCAGGCTGCCCCCGTCACACTCCTGGAGCGCAACCACATCGTAATTGCTTAGCAGTGTGGCAATGCGATCCAGATTCTGGATACGCTTGCTATGGGGAAGAAAGTGCTGCCAGCTACGGGTGAAGTAGTGGCGATAGGAGGATGTATTGATACCAACCTGGATATTGAACGTCAGCAACCTGATATGGCGGTGGGGCTCGAATTCCGGGACGTGATCACCACCAGAACAGGCCCCGCGGGGGCCATCCGTTGATTTCAGAATACCGTTCAGCTGCTTGCGAATACGGTTATACATTATATTGGCAGCTCTGACTCAGGGCCGGGCCCGGCCACAGACGGCTGACCCGGCTCACGCAATTACTCGTCCTGACCGGCACGCTCCTGCTCGACCAGGTAATCAACAACTTCCAGTACCGCTTCATGACCCCCGGCCATTGAAGCCGTGACCCGATACTTACCATTAACAATCATAGTCGGTGTACCGGTCACGCGCGCGCCGCGGATCTTGGACTGGGCCTGCTGCATTTTCGCATTCACGCCAAAGCTGTTGTAATTCTTGAGAAACTCTTCGCCATCCACACCGTGATTGGCTACAAAGTCCGCCAGGGCCTCTCCCGAGTTCAGCGGGCGGCGCTCACCGGCCAGTGCCTCAAACAGGGCATCATGAACCTTGTCCAGCTCGCCCATTGCCTGCAACGCGTAAAATGCCTTGGCGTGGGGCTCCCAGGAACTGCCCAGGGCGGCGGGTATGTTTACGTAGTTGACATACTCCGGGGCGTTTTCAACCCAGCTTTCGATCAGGGGCTTGAAGGTATAGCAGTGCGGGCAGCCGTACCAGAACACTTCAGCCACTTCGATACCACTGTCGCTGGCAGTTCTTACCGGGTTCTCCAGCTCCTGATAGTGCTCACCCTCTTTCCAGGTGGCGGCGCTGGCCTGAACCACGAACGTCATGGCCAGAACAGACAATGCGGCATTCCGGATTATTCCGATCATTTATTATCTCCGGTTA
>CAZFPG010000380.1:0-3620 GCA_964521055.1 uncultured Marinobacter sp. | reverse complement strand
ACCAGGGCGCCGTGCCCCCCCATTGAATGGCCCGCGATCGAGCGCTGGTCGGTAACGGGGAAAACGGACTCAACCAGTGCCGGCAACTCATTCAACGCATAATCGTACATGCGATAGTGCCGGCTCCAGGGGCTTTCGGTGGCATTGACGTAGAAGCCGGCACCCTGGCCAAGGTCGTAACCTTCATCGTCGGCAACGTCTTCGCCCCGCGGGCTGGTGTCCGGTGCCACGATGGCAATGCCCAGCTCCGCCGCCAGGCGATGGGCGCCGGCTTTCTGCATGAAGTTCTCATCGGTACAGGTCAGGCCGGACAGCCAGTAAAGCACCGGAACCTTTTGCCCGTTGGCGACCTGCGGTGGCAGGTAAATCGCGAAGCGCATGGCGCAGCCAAGGCTTTCGGACTGGTGACTGTACTGCTTGTGCCAGCCATCAAAACTTTTGTTGCTGCTCAGGTTTTCAAGGGTCATTGGAAACTCCGTTGACGGGCCGCCTGCCGGCCAGGGCAGGCGGCCACCACGATCACTTGTCGAAATGGATAACGCTGCGGATGCTCTTGCCTTCGTGCATCAGCTCAAAGGCTTCATTGATGTCGTCCAGCCCCATGGTGTGGGTGATGAAGTCGTTAAGCTTGAACTCACCCTGCAGATAGCGCTCGACAATGCCGGGCAGCTCGGAGCGGCCCTTGACGCCGCCGAAAGCGGAGCCTTTCCAGACGCGACCGGTGACGAGCTGGAACGGGCGTGTGGAGATCTCCTGGCCAGCCCCGGCCACACCGATAATGACGGATTCGCCCCAGCCCTTGTGGCAGCATTCCAGGGCCGAACGCATCACGTCGACGTTACCGATGCACTCGAAGGAGTAATCCACACCCCCCTCGGTCAGCTCGACGATCACTTCCTGAATCGGCTTGTCATAGTCCTTGGGATTGATGCAGTCGGTGGCACCCAGCTGACGGGCCAG
This sequence comes from uncultured Marinobacter sp., assembly GCA_964521055.1. Classification (GTDB taxonomy): domain Bacteria; phylum Pseudomonadota; class Gammaproteobacteria; order Pseudomonadales; family Oleiphilaceae; genus Marinobacter. The sequence continues at coordinate 2,660 of CAZFPG010000380.1, read as the reverse complement.
GTCGAACTTGCTCTCGTTGATATCGATGCCGATGATGCGGCTGGCCTTGGCCATGGTGGCGCCGATGATGGCTGACAGGCCGATGCCGCCGAGCCCGAAGATCGCCACGGTAGCGCCTTCTTCCACCTTGGCGGTGTTCATCACCGCGCCCATGCCAGTGGTTACCCCGCAACCCAGCAGGCAGACTTCTTCCAACGGTGCATCCTTGTTGACCTTGGCTAGGGAAATCTCGGGCAGCACGGTGTACTCGGAGAAGGTGGAGCAGCCCATATAGTGGAAGATTGGCTCGCCGTCCTTGTAGAAACGGGAGGTGCCGTCGGGCATCAGCCCCTTGCCCTGGGTTGCACGGATTTTCTGGCACAGGTTGGTTTTGCCGGACAGGCAGAACTTGCACTCGCCACACTCCGGCGTATACAGGGGAATGACGTGGTCCCCGACCTGGACACTGGTAACCCCTTCACCAACCGCTTCCACGATTCCGCCACCTTCGTGGCCGAGGATCGCCGGGAAGTTGCCTTCCGGGTCTTCACCGGAGAGGGTGAATGCATCGGTGTGGCACACGCCGGTTGCGATGACTTTCACCAGCACCTCTCCCGCTTTCGGGGGCATCACATCCACTTCTTCGATTGACAGTGGCTGACCGGGGCCCCAGGCAATCGCCGCTTTCGATTTGATCATCTCTGCCATAACTCTCTCCTTTGATAACACTTGGAAGGCGGGGAGCCCGCCAGACTCGTCGGCCCATTGTATTTATCTCTCCCTGGTTGATAATGGTGATTTTTCTTAATTCACCTTTACTGGTGTGGAATAATGAGGCCGTATGAAAGCTGACGGGGGCAGGGTATGTACCATTGGGAAGGCGTGAATGAATTCGTCGCCGTGGCGGAAACAGAAAATTTCACCCGGGCTGCCAAAAGGCTGGGTATTTCGACCGCCCAGGTCAGCCGTCAGGTCAGTGCCCTTGAAGCGCGGCTATCCACCCGTCTTTTCTATAGAACCACTCGACGCGTCTCCGCGACCGAGGCCGGGGAGATCTATTACCAGCATTGCCGACAGGTGCTGGACGCACTCGAGCAGGCGGAGCGCTCCATCACCAATATGCAGTTGGTGCCACGGGGACGGTTGAAACTGACGGCGCCGGTGACCTACGGCGAGAAGTCGATAGCGCCCCTGGTCAACGACTTTGTCATGCGTTACCCGGAACTCGACGTAGAGATGAACCTTACCAACCAGACACTGGACCTGGTGGCCGAGGGCTACGACCTTGCGGTGCGGCTCGGTAAGCTCGAGGACTCCAGCCTGATGGCCAGGCGCCTCGCGTCCCGGACACTGTACGTGTGCGCCTCCCCGGCCTATCTCTCCGCCCATGGCACACCTCATTCCCTGTCCGAGCTGGAGCACCATAACTGCCTCCAGGGCAACCTGGATTACTGGCGTTTCCAGGAGGCGGGCCACCCCCGTAATGTGCGGGTAAGCGGCAATATCCGTTGTGACAGCGGCTGGGCCCTGCTGGATGCCGCCCTCAAGGGCATTGGTATCGTCCAGCTGCCGGACTACTACGTTCAGCCGGCACTGGATTCAAGCGCGTTGATACCGCTGCTGACCCATTATCAGGAGGATGACGACGGTATCTGGGCGGTGTATCCCCACAACCGCCACCTGTCACCAAAGGTGCGGATGCTGCTGGATTTTTTTGCGGAGTCGCTTGGTGCAGAGAACAGTGATGCCTTTGCCTCCGAAGGGCAGTAAAGCGTGGTCTGTTATTGTCAATCATGTTCACATAATTTTGTTGTTCATTATTAATGAGCGATGATAAATTGTGTACAAAGGCCTGGGCGGAGAGTATATGACATTATCTACAAGTGAAATGGGATTACTTGATCAAGCGCTCCTTGCGTTCAATCGAGAGACAGGGCTCACTTTCAGCAAGCAAAGAGTAAATGCACCGTTTGAGAGTGCAGTTGATGCGAGCCTTGAGTTGCGACCTCCCGGGGTCAAGTACAATGTGGAGCTAAAGCGCTGGGTGCAGCAGGCAAATTTAGGAGGGCTCCTGGCCCAATTACATAGAATGCCTGCTCCCACTCTTCTTGTTGCGGACTATGTCAATCCGAATATGGCCGACCGCTTGCGTAATGCAGGTGTGCAGTTTATTGATGCCGCAGGTAATTCTTATCTCAATGAAAAAAACCTATACGTCTTCATCAAAGGCAATCGCTTGCCATCCGGGTATTCTGTACCCAGGCGAACGACAAGGGCATTCAACGCTTCCGGATTAAAAGTGATCTTCGGTTTTTTGCTGGAACCGAGCCTGGTGGGAGAAACCTATCGCACAATTGCTGAAACCAGTGATGTTTCGCTGGGCACCATTGGTTGGGTGTTGAATGATCTGAAAGACAGAGGCTATGTGGAGGAGCGGGGAAAAGCACATGCAAGATCACTGACGGCGCCATTGGAACTGCTTGATCGATGGGCTGAGGCATACCCTGAAAAGCTCTTGCCTGAGTTGGAGATGGGCTCTTTCCAGACACAATTTCAATTGCCCTGGGAGGAGATGGATCCATTAGCGTTTGGTGGTTGCTGGGGGGGGGAAGGTGGCGCTTCTATCCTGGATGATTACCTTTCGCCGGCCCAAGGTCTCATCTACTTACCGAAAAATAACC
>CAZFPG010000379.1:0-3625 GCA_964521055.1 uncultured Marinobacter sp. | reverse complement strand
CGGGTAATGATCGCGTCTTCTTTTTCCTTTCGACGGGCAACTTCCTCGCGGATCAGCCGCTCCAGATCGTCGGTCAGGTTGGCATTATCAAGTTTCTGGTTGGGCTTGCCCGACATGTAGAACAGGTTTTTCGGGCTGCCACCGGTAAGGCCAAGATCGGCCACCTTGGCCTCACCCGGACCGTTGACGATACAACCGATAATGGCCACATCCAGCGACTCGTTCACATCTTCCAGCCGGGCTTCGAGGTCGTTCATGGTCTGGATAACATCGAAGTTCTGACGCGAGCAGCTTGGGCAGGCAACGAAATTGATGCCCCGGCTGCGCAGCCGCAGGCTCTTGAGGATATCGAAGCCAACCTTGATCTCCTGTACCGGATCCGCCGCAAGGGAAACCCTGATGGTGTCGCCAATCCCGTCCATCAACAGCATGCCCAGGCCAATGGACGACTTGACGGTGCCGGAACGGAATCCACCTGCCTCGGTAATCCCCAGGTGCAGGGGTTGCTCAATCTGACTTGCGATCAGGCGATAGGCTGCAACGGTCATGAACACCTCGGATGCCTTGAGGCTGACCTTGAAGTCCTGAAAATCGTGCTTGTCGAGAATATCAATGTGGCGCATGGCCGATTCCACCAACGCCTCGGGTGTCGGCTCTCCGTACTTGCGCTGAAGGGCTTTCTCCAATGAACCGGCATTCACCCCGATGCGAATCGGAATGTTACGGTCCCGGGCAGCACTGATGACCGCACTCACCCGGTCATCCCGACCGATATTCCCCGGGTTGATCCGCAGGCAGTCAACACCCAGTTCAGCCACCCGCAGCGCAATCTTATGGTCAAAATGAATGTCGGCCACGAGCGGCACAGACACCTGGGAGCGGATTTTGCCGAACGCTTCGGCGGCGTCCATTGTGGGTACGGATACCCGGACAATGTCGGCTCCGGCCTCCTGGAGCGCACGGATCTGGCCAACCGTTGCATCCACGTCGCAGGTATTGGTGTTGGTCATACTCTGAACAGCAATTGGAGCATCACCACCCACGGGAACATCACCCACCATTATCTGGCGGGATTTGCGTCTTTTGATCGGAGATTCGTGATTCATAGCCTGCCAACCGGAAAAGTGTGTTCGTAACTGTCAGATGTCCAGCGTAAATTCTGCGCGGTTGTTGACAACCCGGAAGCTGGACATATCCACCGGCGCCCCGTCGAAACGGATGGATTCAACAGCATCGACAGCGCCAACAATCACCTCAATAGGCACCCTGCCGGACACGTCAATACTGTCACCATCACGTTGCAGAGAGCCTACAAGTCGATTACCTGCAGAGTCCGTTACCTGAACCCAGCATTCGTCGCTGAATGTCATTTCCAACCGGCCGTTGTCGGCAGCGGCCTGCGGCTGTGCACTCTCCTCAAACGAAGGTTCAGGGGCACTGGTCACCGCTGGCACGCGGCTCTCGTCAATGTCGCCTGAGGGCCCTGGTGCCTGCTCCCGGGCCTGCCGGCCCGCCTCTCCGGATTCGGTATCTGAAACCAGAGGAATGTCACGCTGTTCCCCAGGCGCTGCCGGGAGGCTCTCATCCGCAACGTCCGACCCACCAGTAACCTGTTCGTCAATCTGTTCGTCAGCAACCGGCTCGGGTTCAACTTCCACCGGCGCCGATTCTGACACGCCCGCGTCTGGTTCGCTGTCGCCGACACTTTCGGAATCGCTGTTCGCTGGCTCGGGCTCCACCGGCTCGGACGTTTCCGATGCTGGCTCGGAGTTGCCTGTATCGTCTGGTGCGAAGGTTGTATCGGCGTTCTCCAGAAACCGGAGACCGACAAACACCACAATGACAACAACGAGAATAAAAAAGAACAACCTCGCAATGCGACGTTTCTGACGCCTACGACGCTCGATATCAACCAGCGGATTCGATTCCTCCGCCTGGGCCCTTTGTTGCCGGAGCGGCTCAAGTTCCTTGTCGAGGGTAGCGATTATGGCGTCAGGGTCCAGGTCAACCTGGCGCGCATAGGTTCTGACATACCCCTTCAGGAACAGTTCACTGTCGATCTGCTCATAGTCGCCAGCTTCAATGGCATGAATCACTGCCGGGCGCAGATGTTGTGCATCCGCCACAGCCGAGACACTCAGCCCCTTCTGCTCCCGCGCGCGTTTGAGTTGCTGTCCTGCGGGTTCACTCACCACTGGCTGAACTACGTCATCACTGTCCATTTGAAGTCATCACCCTGTATTGTTGGTATTCGACAGAGTTCGGGAAGTTGTTCTTCAGCTGCAGCCCAAGACTGGATGCCTGGTTCCTATCACCGAAATGGCGGGCAATACGGATGCCTGTGTACAGGCTTTCCGGCGAGTGGCGGAGATTCTTGTTTCGCTGCATCAGCGTCATCAGGCGACTGTAATGACGGGAAGCCGCCTGATAGTCGCCGGACTCAACAAGCGTGCGCGACAGGGCAAGTAGCGACCTGGCATCGCCCCGGGACAGTTCCACCGCCCTTCGATAAGCGGTAATCGCACCCTCAAGGTTACCCACCCGTTCCTCGGTGAGACCAAGATTGAAGAATACGGATGCTCTTTCACCGTAGCCTGTGTCCCTGGAAGCGGCCATGAACTGATCCCTGGCATCTTCAAACCGGCGTTCCCCGTAGAGAAACGCTCCGTAGTAGACCCGCCCACGTGTATAGTCCGGATCACTGTCCATGGCCTCCCTGAAGGAGCGCTCTGCCAGTTCCGGCTCACCCTCGGATTGATAGACCAACCCCATGGCTGCCAGGGCGCCCGGGTTTTCCGGTGCCAGTTCGAGAGCACGGTCAAGATGGTTCCTGGCCCGCTCCATATTGTCCTGGCCAATGTAGGCTGTCGCCAGTTGAACGTAGTTTTTTACGGCCTTGTCCCGATCGGCCTCGCGGGCAAACCGGCTATCGGTATTGGTCACACAGCCTGTGACAAGCATTGCCAGCAATACCATGGCAAATGCAGCCCGGACCCTGTTTACTGGTTCAGATGTCACAGTTGGTAATTCCTCTTGTATTCAGGGGTGAACATTCACCCGGGTTCATGGACTGACCTGGTGCACCTGTATGTAACGCTGGCTTCGTTTGGTCCGATCCTCCACCTTGCCCACAAGCTGCCCGCACGCGGCATCAATGTCATCGCCCCGGGTTGTTCTGACGGTTGCAATATAGCCCGCTTCGTTGAGCACCGCCTGGAAACGGCGGGTGGCGTTCATGCTGGGCCGCCGGAAATCACTCTCCGGGAACGGATTGAACGGAATCAGGTTGATCTTGCACGGCAGTCCACGCAGCACAACCGCAAGCTCCCTGGCATGCTCCGGCTGATCATTGACTCCCTCAATCACCGTGTATTCAATAGTGGCCTTGCGCTTATCCGGCAAGCGGGCCAGATAACGGCGGGTGGCGGCCAGCAATTCCGAGATCGGGTACTTTTTATTCAACGGCACCAATTGGTTACGCAGTTCATCATTGGGGGCATGAAGCGAAATGGCCAGTGAAACATCCGTAACCTCGCCCAGGCGATCAATGGCCGGAACCACGCCGGATGTGCTGATGGTGACACGCCGTTTGGAGATCCCGTAAGCCAGGTCCTCCATCATCAGG
>CAZFPG010000378.1:0-3644 GCA_964521055.1 uncultured Marinobacter sp. | reverse complement strand
CTATTTATTTAATCTATAAGACGCTATTATTATAGTTGTGTGACATAAAAACCCAGGGACAACCGTCGGAATGATCTATTCACACGACCTGCCCCAGCCTTAAAGAAACGACTCAGGAGTCGAACGTGTCAGACCTTAACTTTTTCGTAACCTGCCCGAAGGGCCTGGAGTATCTGCTGGAGGACGAACTGCGTACCTTTGGTATGGATCCGGTCCGTAACGCGCCGGCAGGTGTCTGGGCCAACGGCAATCTTGAGAGCGGTTACCGCGCCTGCCTGTGGTCAAGGCTGGCGAACCGCGTGATCCTGCATCTGGCGGATGTGGACGCCACCTCGGGCGATCAGATGCTTGGCGGCGTGACGGATCTGGAGTGGCATCAGCATATCCCGGTCAACGGCAGTTTCCGGGTAAATTTTGTGGGCCAGAACGAAGCCATCCGCAACACCCAGTTCGGCGCCCAGCGCGTAAAGGACGGCATTGTCGACCGCCTGCGCAGTGCCAGCGGTCAGCGGCCTTCCGTGGATGCGAAGAACCCCGATGTAACCGTCTCCGCCCGCCTCAATCGCGGCAGGTTGTCAGTGGGCATTGAGCTGAGCGGTGACAGCCTTCACAAGCGTGGCTACCGCACCGAGAAGGGCGCAGCGCCGTTGAAGGAAAACCTGGCGGCCGCCTTGCTGATTCGATGTGGCTGGCCGGAGATCGCGAAAGCAGGGGGCGACTTCATCGACCCCATGTGTGGCTCCGGTACCCTGGCGATTGAGGCCGCGATGATGGCACTGGACCTGGCACCGGGGCGTAAGCGCGAGGGCTTCGGGTTTGAGCGCTGGCTGGGACACCGGCCGGATCTCTGGCTGGCGTTGCGCCAGGAAGCCGAGAGACGGGCCTACGAAGGTAAACAGGGTATTGACGGCCGTGTGCCATCGCTCCTCGGATTTGACCAGGACCGGGGCGTGATACAGACAGCCAGGAACAACATCCAGCGGGCCGGGCTTGAAAGTATCGTGACGGTCGGGCAACGGGCCATCGACGAATTTACCCGCGACGGGAACTGGGCGGAGAATGGCCTGGTACTGGTTAATCCTCCCTACGGTGAGCGCCTGAGCGAGCGCAAGGAGCTGGGAAACCTTTATCGGAGCCTCGGTGAGGCTGTGAAGGTGGCGTTGCCAGGCTGGCGGCTGGGAGTGTTTACCGGCGCTCCGGAATACGGAAAATCCGTCGGCCTGCGCAGCTACAAGCAGTATCGTCTGTACAACGGCAAGCTGCCGGCACAGCTACTGTTGTTCACTGTGGACGATGTCAGTGCCATGACGCCGCGGGAGCCGGACGTTCCGGGAGAGGTAACGCCCCGGATCGCTAACCAGGAACGCGCGGACATGCTGCGCAACCGACTGAAGAAAAACCTGAAGACGGTGGGCCAGTGGGCCCGCAAGCAGGGCATTGGTTGTTACCGCCTGTACGATGCGGATATGCCGGAGTTTGCCCTGGCCATTGATATCTACGAGGGCCGAGTTCACGTCCAGGAATACGCGGCACCGAAATCGGTGGATGAGCGTTCTGCGCGGGAGCGGCTTGCCGAGGCGCTGGCCGTGATTCCCGACGCCCTGGGGGTTGATCGGCAAGACATGGTCTGCAAGCAGCGTCAACGGCAGGCCGGCACGAGCCAGTACGAGAAACAGGCGGCCATCGGTGAGTTCTTCAACGTGCATGAGCATGGTTGCGTGTTGAAGGTAAACCTCAAGGATTACCTGGATACTGGATTGTTCCTGGATCACCGCCCGGTCAGGCGCTGGATACAGCAGCATGCGGCCGGCAAACGGTTCCTGAACCTGTTCTGTTACACCGGTGCGGCCACGGTTCATGCGGCGGTGGGTGGGGCGACCCGCTCACTGAGTCTGGATATGTCGAAAACCTATGTGAACTGGGCGCAGGAGAATCTGGCGCTCAACCGCGTGGATGCGTCCCATCACCGGGTGGAGCAGGCGGATTGCCTGGCATGGCTGGCGGCCAAACCATCCAGTGACCAGCGGTTTGACCTGATCTTCATGGACCCGCCCACCTTCTCGAATTCAGCCCGCATGGCCGGGGTGCTGGACATCCAGAAGGACCATGGTCGGATGATCCGGCAGGCGATGCAGCGGTTGACGTCTGAAGGCCTGTTGATTTTCTCCACCAACTTCCGGCGCTTCAAACTGGATGAGAGCCTGGAGGAAGAGTTTGCCATCGAGGAGGTGACCCGCGACACGCTCGACCGGGATTTCGAGCGCAACGCGCGGATTCACCGCTGCTGGCATATCAGAACTCGTATTTGAAACCTGTAGAGAACTGGAAGGTGTTGGCACCGGTCTCGGTGTCTTCGAACAACCGCCCGCCTTCCAGGACGATGAAGCCGTTCTGGATCACTTCAAAATCCAGGCCCAGCAACCAGCTGACGCTGAATGAGCTGTCCGGGTATTCGTTGGCAAGTGAGGCGTAAGGGGAGCGGTCATCCGGGTCGTCTTCCCGGGCCTGACCCGTGGGTGTGAGGGTGGCCACCCCGTCAATGTGGGAAAATCCGAACTGTGCGTAGGCATTGGCGTAGTCGGTAACCGGATAATGGCCGCCGATGTACCAGCTGGCAAAGTACTCGATATCCAGCTCCAGCTCGTTGTCGATTTCACCGGTTGTGGTGCCGGCGCCCGCGCGGATCTCTACGTGAAAATGGTCCGAAATGTGGGTGCCCAACACCATTGAACCGGTGGAGGACCAGGTTGTTTCAAGGGTGTTCTGGCCGACTGAGCGATGGTTCAGGGCGGTTGCCAGAACCCCGACATAGGTCATGCCCTCCCGGGACTTCCTGTCCTGGGCGACGGCGGCTGTGGTTGTCAGCAGGGCTGCCGTTAACAGGGCAGCCGCGGAAATAGCGCGCAACAGGGTGTTCATTGTTATCAGGCTTCCTGGCGTTGTCGGATTCCGACAGATTCTGCCTTCTGTAACTGTTTGTTACGTCGACACAAGTCACAGTTCGCCCTGCTCGCGGGGTTGTAGCATGTCGGTTACTCGATGAGGCCTTCTTCGCGGGCAATCAGAAGCAGGGCATAAACGCCGTTTTCCGGCAGCTGCGGCTCCAGCCCCTCGTCCGAAAGCAACTGCCGGCGGCGGTCGTCCAGGTCTTCCCGGGGCATGGTGGTAACGAGTTCTTCAATACCGGCGATTTCGAAGGGGGCGTCCATGCTGACGGCGGTGAAGATGAGGTCCACCAGGATTTCATCCGGGTCCATGCCGTCCACGTAAACGGTCTGGTCGGGCAGGTCCTGGTGGAGCTCCTGGGCCAGTTCGATCAGCGGGACGCCCTGTTCTTCCAGGTAGAGCAGGTCGATGTCTCCCAGGTCGGCGTCTTCCGGGATCCATTCGTCGGCCGGGGCAATGACCACGGTTTTCATCTGCCCGTCTTCCAGCGACCAGGCCATGGCCACGGGGAACAGCACGTCGTCGGTCTGGCAGTATTCGATATCAAGAAAACGTGGTGTGGGCAAGGTACACTCTCCGGTTTGCAGGGCTGTATTCTGGCAGCCGTTTGTACAGATATGACGCCGGGCGCCATCATGCCATACTGGCGCCGCAATTATCAGTTTATCAGGGACATCATGGAACACGCTGAATTTAAC
>CAZFPG010000377.1:0-3647 GCA_964521055.1 uncultured Marinobacter sp. | reverse complement strand
GGCCTCCAAGAAGGCCAACGAGCTGATGGCCCACACCTATAGCCACCTGTACAACATGCCCACCACCGGCCTGCGGTTCTTTACCGTCTATGGCCCATGGGGCCGGCCGGACATGGCGTTGTTCATCTTCACCAAAAAGATCCTCGCCGGCGAGCCCATTGACGTGTTCAACCATGGCCACCACAGGCGGGACTTCACCTACATCGACGACATCGTTGAAGGGGTGGTCAGAACCCTGGACAGCGTGGCCACACCCAACCCCCAGTGGAGTGGCGAGAACCCTGATCCCGGCACCAGCAAGGCGCCATACCGCCTCTATAACATCGGCAGCAACAACCCGGTGGAACTGTCCCGCTTTATCGAAATCATTGAGGAGCGCGTTGGCAAAAAGGCAGAGAAAAACCTGCTGCCACTGCAGCCGGGTGACGTGCCGGCCACCTACGCCAATGTGGATGACCTGATCGCGGATGTGGGCTACAAGCCTTCAACCACCGTGGAAGAGGGCATCGCCAACTTCGTGGACTGGTACAGGGATTTCTACAAGGTCTAGCGCGCAGGGGGCGGGTCATACTGTCCCGGTGGCTTGCCATGTAGTCGATTGCTGTTATTCTGAAACTGGATTCAGAACTGGAGTTTCGGCGACGGCCAGGGGGCTGGAAGCAGGCTCCCGGTTATTCAGAACAATAAGGAAAAGATGATGAATAAACTAGTCCGCGGTACGGTAATACTTGGCCTCACACTCGGCATAACCTCTTCGGTGTTTGCCAGTGAGTTTTCGGATATGGACCCTGTTACTTTGCGCCTGGCTCACGTGGTTAACGAGCAGGATGGCTTCCACATTGCTGCTGTTAAATTTCAGGAGCTGGTCAGTGAGCGTACAGATGGCGCAGTGACAATTGACATCTACCCCAATGCATCTCTTGGCGACGAGCGGACCCTGCTTGAGGGTATGCAGATTGGCACAGTGGATATGGGCGTCATAACCAACGGTCCGGTGGCCAATTTCGTGGAAGAAATGGCCGTGTTTGAGTTGCCCTTCCTGTTCTCTTCCCCGGAAGACGCCTATGCGGTGCTTGACGGCCCCATCGGCCAGGAGCTGCTGGACAAGTTAAGTGAGGTCAACCTCAAAGGCCTCGCGTACGCTGAGCGAGGTTTCCGTAACCTCACCAACAGCGAGCGGCCGGTAAGCCACCCGGATGACATTGACGGCTTGCGCGTGCGTGTTATGGAGAACCCCGTTTACGTTGATACGTTCCGTGAGTTGGGTGCAAATGCTGTCCCCATGGCCTGGACCGAGGCGCTGACAGCAATGCAACAGGGCACGATTGATGGCCAGGAGAATCCTGTCAACGTCGTGCATTCCTTCAAACTCCATGAAACCCAGAATTTTATGACGATGTCGCGGCACACCTATGCGCCGGCGATATTTGTTATGGGAATGTCGGTATGGAGCCGCTTGCCGGAAGCCGCTCAGGGGGTAATCGAACAGGCCGCCCAGGAAGCCGCGGAACATGAGCGCAGCGTCAATGCTGAAATGGAGTCCGAGCAGCTGGCGGAGCTTCGGGCATCGGGAATGGAAATAGTAGAGGACCCGGACATGGAAGCCTTCCAGGCTGCTGTTGCGCCAGTCTATGAAAAATACGGTAGTCAGTTCGGTGACTACCTGGAACGGATTCGCGAATCGCAGCAGCAATAGTTAAAGGGCCCGACGAAGTCATGTTGGGAATTCTGAAGAAGGTTGAGCGTGCAATCGATGCCATCATGCAGCCCATGGTTTTTGGGGCAATGGTGGCATTGATCGCCGTGATCACACTGCAGATTATATCCAGGGTTTTCTTCACGGCGGTGGGCTGGACCGAAGAGGTCGCGAGGTTCCTGCTTGTATGGATCACCTTTATGGGCGCCACCCTCGCTTTCCAGCGTGGTCGACACATCGCTGTTACCTTTGTCGTCAATGCAATGCCTGGCAGGCTAAGGCAACTTACACGTATTCTGGCTGTAGCCATTATTCTGGGTTTCATGATCGCACTGGTGCTTGTTGGCTATCGCTACACACAGGTGCAAAGTTACCAGACCTCAGCCTCCCTGGGCTGGTCAATGACATACATCTACGCGGTTATCCCGGCCTGTGGCGCGCTGATGGGTTGGTACGCACTTGTTGATCTGGTTGAACTGGTGTCCGAAGGGCCGGACGCGGCTGACACTGGCTCTGATATGAGTGAGCCGCCACCGTGACAGGCCTGCTCTTCTTTCTTTTTTTCCTGTTCATGCTCATTGGCGTACCCATCGCTGTATCGATCGGTGCCAGCACAATGGCGGCGCTGTATTTTCAGGGTGTGCCACTGATGGTGGTTACCCAACAGATGTTCCAGGGAATTAATTCCTTCGCCCTGGTTGCAGTGCCTATGTTCATACTTGCCGGCGACCTTATGGCCCAGGGAAAGGTGAGCGAGAAGCTGGTCAATTTTGCAGACTCGCTGTTTGGCTTTCTGAAAGGTGGGCTGTCTATCGTTGCCGTACTGGCGGGTATGTTCTTTGCGGCGATATCCGGCTCAGGGGCCGCCACTACTGCAGCCGTTGGTGCCAGTCTGGTGCCGGAGCTTCGTAAAAAAGGGTATGACCCGGCAGCGGCAGCCAGTTTAATTGCTGCCAGCGGCACCATTGGTGTGGTTATCCCTCCGTCCGTACCGATGATTATCTACGCTGTCATTGCTCAGCAATCGGTTTCCAAGCTGTTTTTGAATGGCTTTATTCCCGGCCTCATCATGGGCCTGGGGCTGATGGCCATTGCCATTACTCAAGGTTACCGTCGCAATTACCCCCGCGGCACAGCATTATCCCTCGCGACCATATGGGGCACGCTCAAGAGTGCGAGCTGGGGACTGATGACACCCGTTATCATTCTGGGTGGTATATTTTCCGGCGTGTTTACACCCAGCGAAGCGGCAGTGGTGGCGGTCAATTACGCACTGCTGGTCTCACTGTTTATCTATCGCGACCTCAAGCTGCCGGATATCTACCGGATATTGATTCGTTCTGCCATTACAACGGCCGTTATCATGTTCGTCATTGCCACATCTGCTGTTCTGAGCTGGACACTATCAAGTTGGCAGATACCGGGGGCGATTGCTGAATCCGTTCTGTCGCTTTCAACCAGTCCTTACATCATTATGCTGCTCGTTGTCGGGATCATCCTGCTCACGGGGGTGTTTATCGAAACCGCCAGTGCGCTGATAATTCTGACGCCGGTCCTGTTACCACTGGTCATCCAGCTTGGTATCGATCCAATCCACTTTGGCCTGATCATTGTGGTAGGTCTGGCCATCGGCATGATAACGCCCCCAGTGGCAATCAACCTCTATGTTGCGTCTTCGGTCACCGGCTTGCCGCTGGAGCGCATTACCCGCGCTATCATTCCTTACCTGCTTGGCTTGATTGCAGTGTTACTCATGGTGGTTTACGTTCCGATTTTTCTTGGCATTTCAGGTTAAGCAGGCAGCGCTACGCTTGAGTAATCGAGGAGAATATCGGGAGGGGGTAGCTGCAGAAAACGTATGAAAAAATGGTAGGACCAGGCAGATTTGAACTGCCGACCTCTGCCATGTCAAGGCAGCGCTCTAACCAACTGAGCTATCGTCCTACATCCT
>CAZFPG010000376.1:0-3669 GCA_964521055.1 uncultured Marinobacter sp. | reverse complement strand
CCTCGCCTATCACATCCGCTCGGCCTACGAGCGGCGTGAGCTGGCGCTGGAGCTTGAAGAGCGCGGTTACGGCTGGCTCGGCGTGAAAGACGAAGAAGCCACCCCCAGTGCAGCCAGCTAAGGAGGCCGTTGAATGAAACCAGCACCAACGCTTTCCAGCGCCTTCCTTGAGCCGGGCGGGCATTCACTGCCGGCGCCTCTGCTTGAGCTGCGCAAACAACGGGGTACGGCACTGGTGGACATGCCACTGCCCACCCGCAAAACCGAAAACTGGAAGTACTCCAGCCGGCATCTGAAACTGACGGATGATCTGGCCAATACCCTGCCCGCTACCGGTAAGGACGGGTACAGCCTGTCGCTGCCCGGTTATCGGGTGGTGTTCCACAACGGCATAATGATTCCGGAAGCCTCGGATTTTCCCGACCTGGACGGCATCCGCATCCAGAGCTTCGGCGACCTTGACGACGACGAGGCCGCGGCACTGGCCGAGCGCCTGGACAATACCCTGGATACCCGTGCTGTGCAGATGGCGAGGCTGAACTCCGCTCGCTTCGAGGATGGTCTTTATATCCAGCTCGACAAGGAGGCTGTGCTCGACCAGCCCCTGTTCATCGTGCATGAAGTAACAGGTACAGCCTCGGGTTCTGCCTATCCGCGGATCTATGTAGATGCGGCACGCCACAGCCAGATTACCCTGGTGGAAGAATACCTTTCCAGTGGCAGTGAGTCTGTCATGGTCGACTCTGTCACTGAATTCATGCTGGCAGACGGTGCCAATGTCACCAGCGTGCGCCTGGTGATGGAGGGCGAAAACGTCCAGCACATCGGTGCCACCGGTGTTCGCCAGGCCGCCAATTCCCGCTTTGAAAGCCATTGCGTGGGCTTCGGCGGCCCCCTGCGCCGCCACGATCTGTTGGTTCGCCTGGAAGGTGAAGGTGGTGAATGCAAATTGAACGGCGTGGTGGTTACCCAGGGCAAGCAGCACTACGACAACCATACCTCTATTGAGCACGTGGCGGCCCACTGCAACAGCGAGGAAACCTATCGCAACATCGCTGCGGATGAATCCCACGCTGTGTTCAATGGCCGCATCCATATTCACGAGGATGCCCAGAAGTCGAACGCCAACATGAACAACAAGAATCTGTTGCTCTCCACCGGCGCGGAAATTGACACCAAACCCGAGCTGGAAATCTACGCGGACGACGTCAAGTGTGCCCACGGCGCCACCATTGGACAGTTGGACAAGACTTCCCTGTTCTATCTGGTTTCCCGCGGGATCGGGCGCCGTGAAGCCAATACGCTTCTGACTATGGCCTTCATTAACGAACTTGTTGAACAGATTCCTGTTCAGGCAGTCAAAGACGCTGTACAGCTCCGGCTGAATGATTTTTTTGACCAGACATTTCAGGAGGCCTGACCGGTTATGACAGACCTTTCCGTGGTAAAACAGGCTGGCAAAGCGGCGTTTAACGTCGATGTTGTCCGCCGGGACTTCCCGATCCTTGATCAGCAGATCAACGGCAAGCCCCTCGTGTATCTGGATAATGGCGCTTCCGCCCAGAAGCCCATTGCCGTGCTGGATGCCATGGATCGGTACTATCGGGAGATACACTCCAACGTACATCGGGGCGCCCACACACTGGGTGACCGTGCCACCAGCGCATTTGAAGGCGCGCGCGAGAAAGTTCGTGCCTTTCTGAACGCCGACAGCACCCGAGAGGTTATCTGGACACGAGGCACCACCGAGGCCATCAACGTGGTGGCCAATGGCCTCGCCGGCCGCCTGAAGCCGGGCGACGAGATTCTCGTCAGCCATATGGAGCACCACGCCAACATTGTGCCCTGGCAGATGGTGGCCGAGCGTACGGGGGCGAAGGTGATTCCCATGCAGATAACACCCCAGGGTGAGCTGGACCTGGACTCGTTCAACAGCTTGCTGGGCGATCGCACCCGGGTACTGGCACTGACTCACGTATCCAATGCGTTGGGCACCATTAATCCGATTGCCCCGCTGATTGAGCAGGCCAGGGCCCACGGCGTGATCACCGTGATCGACGGCGCCCAGGCCGTGCCGCACTTCCAGCCGGATGTGCAGGCGCTGGGTTGCGACTTCTATGCGTTCTCATCCCACAAGCTGTTTGGCCCTACCGGCATCGGCGTGCTCTACGGCAAGGCCCAGTTGCTCGAGGAAATACCTCCGTTCCAGGGCGGCGGCGAGATGATCGAGCGGGTGTCTTTCGAGCGCACCACCTGGAACATCCTGCCCTACAAGTTCGAGGCAGGCACGCCACCCGTTGCCGAAGCCGTTGGCCTGGGCGCCGCCATTGATTACCTGGACCGTCTGGACCGTGCCGGCATGGAGGCGGCAGAAGCCGCCCTGCTCGCTCGCGCCAATGAGCTGGTGGAAACCGTTCCCGGCATGGAAGTGATTGGTACCGCCAGCAACAAAGTTCCGGTCATGTCCTTTAAAATCGCCGGCCTGCACCCCAGTGATATAGGCACATTGCTGGACCAGCAGGGCATCGCGATCCGCACCGGACACCACTGCGCCATGCCGTTGATGGACTTTTACGGGGTTCCCGGTACAGCACGGGCGTCCTTTGCGTTCTACAATACGCTGGAGGAGGTGGAACAATTGTTCACTGCCCTGCAGAAAATTCAGCGCCTGTTTGCCTGATGGAGGTGGAAACATGACAGCCGAAGTCTTCACACCAACCGTAGCCGTCACCATGACGCCCACTGCGGTGAAACACGTTCGCAAACAGCTGGACAAGCGGCCTGAAGCGAAAGGTATCCGCCTGGCCATCAAGAAAAGCGGCTGTTCCGGCTTCAAGTATGAAACCCAGTGGGTGGAAGAAGTTGGCGCGGACGACAAGGTGTTCCACATCGATGGTGTGGACCTGTTCGTGAAGGAAGAGCATCTGCCGTTGGTGAACGGCATCGAGATTGATTTTGTGACTGAGGGAGTTAACTCTCTGTTTCAATTCCGAAATCCGAATGCCACCGCTGAATGTGGATGCGGGGAGAGTTTTACGGTTGCCTGAAGCCTTGTTGGTGATTGCTTCTGGCACCGGAGCAGCGGATGACGAGCTTTCCGGGACACGCTGTGAATACGTCCCTGTACGCTCGACAAAAACATCCATGTTTTTGACGGTCCCGGACACATCTTCCCACCAGAGCGCCCAAACATTGGAAAGGGTCTTCTCAGTATGAATTATCAGTCTATTTTTCGTCCGGATCTCTTTCGGGACCAGGTCTTTATCGTTACAGGCGGAGGCTCCGGGATTGGGCGCTGCACGGCTCATGAACTGGCCGCGCTTGGGGCTCGGGTTGCGCTCGTTGGGCGCAAGGCGGAGAAGGTAGAGGCGGTGAAAGCCGAGATTACCGAGGACGGCGGTGTTGCCTCGGCTCATGTGTGTGACATCCGTGAGGAAGAGTCAGTCAAGGCGACCGTTAAGGTCATCATCGACGAGCATGGTGGTCTGAACGGGGTGGTGAATAACGCCGGGGGCCAGTTTGCCTCGCCGCTGGCGAGTATTAACCAGAAAGGTTGGGAGACCGTGGTTCGTACCAATCTTACCGGTGGCTTCCTGATCGCCCGTGAGGCTTACACCCAGGCACTGTCGAAAACCGGCGGGGCGATCGTGAATATTGTTGCAGACATGT
>CAZFPG010000375.1:0-3674 GCA_964521055.1 uncultured Marinobacter sp. | reverse complement strand
CCTGTGCATGGAACACGGCAAACCCCTCAAGGAAGCCCAGGGCGAAGTGGACTACGCCGCCGGCTTCTTTGACTATTGCTCCAAACATATCCAGGCACTGGATGCCCATACCCTGACGGAAAAGCCCAAGGACTGCACCTGGACGGTACATTATCGTCCCATTGGCGTGGCCGGGCTGATCACGCCCTGGAACTTCCCCATCGGCATGATTGCCAAGAAGTTGTCCGCTGCCCTGGCGGCGGGTTGCCCCTCGGTGATCAAGCCGGCCAGCGAAACACCGCTGACGATGATTGCCCTGTTTGCCCTGATGGACAAGCATGTTGACCTGCCCGATGGCATGGTGAACCTGGTGATGGGCAAGGCCAGCGTGATCGGCAAGGTGCTGTGCGAAAGCCCTGATGTGCCCATGCTAAGCTTCACCGGTTCCACGGAAGTGGGCCGCAAGCTGATACTGGACACGGCGGAGCAGGTGAAAAAGCTGGCTCTGGAGCTGGGCGGTAACGCGCCGTATATCGTCTTTGATGACGCGGACCTGGATGCGGCTGCCGATAACCTGATTGCCAACAAGTTCCGTGGTGGTGGCCAGACCTGTGTTTGCGCCAACCGGATTTTTGTCCATGAGAAAGTGGTGGAGGAGTTCGGACAGAAGCTGGCGGACCGGGTCAATCGCATGACCGTGGGCGATGGCCTGACCGAGGACGTTGACCTTGGCCCGCTGATCAACAAGGCTGGCTTTGACAAGGTGAAACGCCACGTCGAGGATGCGCTTGAGAAGGGTGGCCAACTGGTGGCCGGCAAGAAACCGGCAGACCTGGGCGACGGACACCTGTTCTTCCCGCCAACGGTTATTTCCGGCATCACCCCGGATATGTGCTGCTCCCGCGAGGAAACCTTCGGCCCGCTGGTGCCCATGGCCACTTTCCGCAGTGAAGAGGAGGTGATCGAAGCCGGTAACGACACCGAGTTCGGTCTTGCCTCTTATGTGTTCACTGCTGACGCGGAACGCGCCCAGCGTGTGGCTGCCGGGCTGCGTTTCGGCCATTGCGGCTGGAATACCGGCACTGGCCCCACGCCGGAAGCGCCCTTCGGTGGCATGAAAGCCTCCGGTATCGGCCGCGAAGGCGGCCTGGAAGGATTGTTCGAGTTCGTAGAAGCGCAAACAGTGCCGAGAGGTTTCTGAGAAAAGCTGCCTCAAAGGCGCGATAAGCGCGGGGGCGGGCCCCTGTTCAGGACTGTGTGTGGCCGGGACGGCCACACTCATGCGCTAAAGGATGTGCTCGTAGCGTGTCCTGAACAGGGGCCCGCCCTCGTGCGTCTCCCCCGAAAAACAGGGCTAACCCAAGCCCGACAGAAATCCCCGTTTTCTCCTGTTATAATCCAACCCCTGTTCATTTAACCAGTAGCGACCGGATCTCTATGGATGTCTCCCACATAATCGACGCCCTCAACGACGCCCAGCGCGAGGCAGTTACCGCCCAGAATGACCACCTGCTGGTGCTGGCCGGGGCGGGCAGCGGCAAGACCCGGGTGCTGGTTCACCGGATTGCCTGGCTGATGCAGGTGGACAAGGTGCCGCCAACGGGCATCCTGGCGGTCACCTTTACCAACAAGGCGGCGAAGGAGATGCGTTACCGCATCGAACAGATGATGCATATTCCTGCCCGCGGCCTCTGGTTCGGCACATTTCACGGCATTGCCCATCGGCTGCTGCGGGCCCATTACCAGGATGCCGGCCTGCCGGAGAACTTCCAGGTGCTGGACAGCGATGACCAGCTGCGCCTGATCAAGCGGGTGATGCGTGAGCTGCAGATTGATGAGAGCCGGTGGCCACCAAAACAGGCCCAGTGGTTTATCAACGGCCAGAAAGACGAAGGCTTGCGGGCGGAACACATCCAGGAAAACCCCGGCGATCATTTCACGTCCACCATGCTGACGGTCTACCGCCAGTACGAGAAGCTCTGCAACCTGGGCGGGCTGGTGGATTTCGGTGAGCTGTTGCTGCGCTCCCACGAGCTGTGGTTGCACCGTCCGGAGCTGCTGAGCCATTACCAGAGTCGGTTCCAGCAGATTCTGGTGGACGAGTTCCAGGACACCAACACCATCCAGTACGCCTGGCTACAGATCCTGGCGGGTAGCCGCGTACCGATGACGGTAGTGGGGGACGACGACCAGTCGATTTATGGCTGGCGGGGCGCCAGGGTTGAAAATATCCAGCTGTACCAGCGCGACTTCCCCAACGCCCGGCTGGTGCGGTTGGAGCAGAACTACCGCTCGACCCAGCTGATCCTGAAAGCGGCCAACGCCGTGATTGCCAACAACCAGGGCCGGCTGGGCAAGGAGCTCTGGACCGATGGCCCTGACGGTGAACCCATCAGCCTTTACGCCGCGTTCAACGAGCAGGACGAGGCCAACTACATTGCCGACACCATCAGCAGCTGGGTCAGCGAAGGCAACCTGCGTAGTGAGTCTGCCATCCTGTACCGTTCCAACGCCCAGTCCCGGGTGCTGGAAGAGTCACTGATCCGCCAGGGCATTCCCTACCGCGTCTACGGCGGCTTGAGATTCTACGACCGCCAGGAAATCCGCAACGCCATTGCCTACCTGCGCCTGGTGCACTACCGCCGGGATGATGCGGCCTTTGAGCGGGTGGTGAACATCCCGGCCCGGGGTATCGGCGCCAAGAGCCTGGCCGACGTGCGGGCGTTTGCCACTGAGCGCAGTATCTCCCTGTGGGAGTCCGCCGAGCGGCTGCTGGAAGCCGGCCAGGTCAAGGGCCGCGCCAAGACGGGCCTGCAATCCTTCATGGGGATCATCGAAAGCCTGACGGAGATGGTGGACGATGCCTCCCTGCACGGGCTGATGAAGAAAACCCTGGAACTGAGTGGCCTGCGGGATTACCACGCCAACGAAAAAGGCGAGAAAGGCCAGGCGAGGGCCGAGAACCTGGACGAACTGGTTAACGCCCTGTCTGACTTCGAAGCGGAGGAGGGCGTTGATCCGCTGTCGGAGTTCATCGCCCAGGCAGCGCTGGATGCTGGCGAAGCGCAGGCCGAGGCGAACGAAGACTGCGTACAGCTGATGACCCTGCACTCCGCCAAGGGCCTTGAGTTTCCGCTGGTGTTCCTCGCAGGTGTGGAGGAAGGGCTGTTCCCCCACAGCATGTCACTGGAAGAACCGGGCCGAATGGAAGAAGAGCGCCGCCTGGCCTATGTGGGCATTACCCGGGCCATGAAAAAGCTGGTACTCACTTACGCCGAATCCCGCCGCCTGTACGGCCAGGAAAAATTCCACGCCCTGTCCCGCTTCGTCCGCGAAATCCCGGGCGACTGCATCCAGGAAGTGCGCCTGCGCAACACCGTAACCCGCCCGGCCATGGTATCCCGGCCTAATGAGGGCCTGTTCGATTCCGCCCCAATGGAAGAGGCCGGTTTCAGTCTGGGACAGCGGGTGCGGCACCCCAAGTTTGGCGAGGGTATCGTGATGAACAGCGAGGGCAGTGGGCACCATACCCGGGTGCAAGTGAACTTTGAGGAGGGTGCGAAGTGGCTGGTGTTGGCCTATGCACCGTTGGAGGCCTGCTGAGTGTTTGGAGGAAGCACAGGTTGGGGGCCTTTGTTTGAAACACGCCTCAAGACGTCCTGTTCGGCTTGGGCTCCGCCATCCATGGCTCCGCA
>CAZFPG010000374.1:0-3692 GCA_964521055.1 uncultured Marinobacter sp. | reverse complement strand
CAGGCCGTTATCAATGCCGACGAGCCACAGGCGATTACCCTGCATATCATTTCCGGGATGATCACCAGCGACAAGATGAAGTCAGCGACAATGGAAGGGTTTGAGAACTCGACCGGTGGCGATCTGTCTGCCATCCAGGACGATGTTGACACCTTTCTGGACGTATTTTCCGAAGAAATCAAAGAGGGCGACGTGTTTGACCTGGTTTACCTGCCCGGGGAAGGTGTCCGTGTCCTGAAGAACGGTGACGAGCGTGGCACCATCGGCGACCTGGAGTTCAAGAAGGCGCTGTTTGGCATCTGGCTGTCGGACGAGCCGGCCCAGGAAGATCTGAAAGAAAAAATGCTGGGCCAGCGTTAAAACCCGGTAAGACCAGAAGGCCGGCTTCCGCATTCGCTGAAGCCGGCTTCAGTCCATGTAGTCCCGTTTCTGCTTGAATTCACAAAGATCTTCAATGATGCATGCGCCGCACTTGGGCTTCCGCGCCGTACAGGTATAACGGCCGTGAAGGATCAGCCAGTGATGGGCGTCCAGCAGGAACTCTTTCGGCACCACCCGCATCAGCCGTTTCTCCACTTCCAGAACATTCTTGCCCGGTGCAATGCCAGTGCGGTTCGAGACCCGGAAAATGTGCGTATCCACAGCCATGGCCGGTTGCCCGAAAGCCGTGTTGAGGACCACATTGGCGGTTTTGCGCCCAACCCCCGGTAAAGCCTCCAGGTCCTCACGGTTGTCTGGAACCTCGCCCCCGTGTTTTTCAATCAGGGCACGGCAGGTTTTTATGACGTTTTCGGCCTTGCTGTTATAAAGCCCGATGGTCTTTATATACTCTTTTAGCCCGTCCACGCCCAGGGCCAGGATTTGCTCAGGTGTATTGGCGACCGGGAAGAGCTTTGCGGTTGCCTTGTTCACCCCCACGTCCGTCGCCTGGGCGGACAGGATCACCGCAATAAGCAGCTCGAACGGGCTTGAGTAGTTGAGCTCCGTGGTGGGCGTGGGGTTCACATCCCGCAGGCGGGTAAAGATTTCGGTACGTTTTTCCTTGTTCATGGGCAATCCGCTGACTGTAAAAGTGGTAAAGTCTGATCAGGAAACATGGCCGGTCACCCGTACTCGCTTGCTGCCGGCCACCACAGGCTCGGCGGCCTTTCGGCGGGCCTTGAGGTGATTGTCGATGCCGTTCTTGAGGGCAATGAGCAGCCCCAGGCCAACGAAAGCACCAGGGGGCAGCACCATGAACAGCACATCCGGATACTGCTCCAGAGGGCGGAGGCCCCAGTCGGCAGCCATGGGCCCCAGAAGCAGGTCCATATCCGTGAACAGGGTACCCTGACCGATCAGTTCGCGCATTGCACCCAGGGCAATCAGCACGACCAGAAAGCCGATACCCATCATGACACCGTCCAGCAAAGCCGGCAGGGGCGGGTTCTTGGACGCGAAGGCATCGGCCCGGCCTAGAATGGCACAGTTGGTCACAATCAGCGGAATGAAGATGCCCAGTATCTGGTATAGCTCATAGGTGTAGGCCTGCATCAGCAGTTCGGCACAGGTTACGAAGGATGCGATGATCATTACGAATGCGGGAAGACGCACGGAATCACTGACAAAGTTGCGGATCAGCGAAACCGCCAGGTTTGATCCCATCAATACCATCAGGGTAGCCAGGCCCAGACCGATGGCGTTTACCACGGTGCTGGTCACCGCCAGCAGGGGGCAAAGGCCCAGAACCTGAACCAGGGCCGGATTATTGGTCCACAAGCCGTCACGGATGATTTCCGAGCTGGGTTTGGTTGCCATGTCAGGAGTGCTCCCGTTCGGATGTCTGGCCGGCGATCTCTTCCGGAGTCAGTGGCTTTTCTCGCGGCGAAGCCGGTTCGTTCAGCAGGCTGCGAATGTCGCTACGGTATTTGCGGAAGTAGACCAGGGATTTCTGCACCGCGTTGACCACAGCCCTGGGGGTGATGGTAGCGCCGGTGAACTGATCGAACACGCCACCGTTTTTCTTCACGTTCCAGCGCTTGGGCTCCGGGTTTCCGAGTGAGCGCCCGGCGAACGAATGGATCCAGTCGGATTTTTTGGTTTCAATGCGGTCCCCAAGGCCCGGTGTCTCCCGGTGGCTGGTCACCCACACGCCCAGCACCTTGCCCTGCAAATCCATGCCCACCAGCAGGTGGATGTCGCCGGAATAACCGTCCGGTGCCACCACCGGCATGATCAGGCCAGTGGGCCGGCCATCGCGACGGGCGACCCATACGGTCACCGGTTCCCCGGAATTCAGCCGGTTGTCAGCCGGAAGCCTGACGGTGTCGGTCAGCAGGTTGTTGTCGTGACGGTTTTCCGGAATGATCTCGAACAGAGCCTCTGCTTCCGCCCTGGCTGCCTGTTCCTGTATGCGCTCGGCGGTCATTACCTGGGTTACCGCAATGGTTCCACCGGTAATGATCGCAAACAGGCCCAGGCCGATGGCATTGCGACGAATGGATTGTGCCAGTGCTGCCATGACTTACCCCTGACCCTTACCGGGAACGCCACGCCTGGGCTTGTGATGCCCGTAAGTGCGCGGTGGCGTGTAGTGATCGATAAAGGGTACGGCAAAGTTCATCAGCAGCACACTGAACGCCACGGCATCCGGGTAGGCCCCCCAGGTGCGGATCAGGTGGATCAGCACGCCAATACCGGCGCCGTAGATCAGTTTGCCCTGGTGGCTGGAAGCGGCAGAAACAGGGTCCGTGGCGATGAAAAACGCGCCCAGCATGGTGCCCCCGGCCAGCAGGTGCATGGACAGGGGTGCGTACTGGTCAGCATTGCTGCCGAAGGCAAGGCTCATGAGGGCCAGGCTGGCCAGCATGCTGACCGGGATGTGCCAGGTGATGATTTTCAGGCCAATAAGAACCAGGCCCCCGGCCAGGAACGCAGCATTTACCCATTCCCAGCCCCGGGCAATGCCCTCGCCGAAGGTTGGGTGCTCAAGTACTTCCGCTGCGGTGTGGGTGGCAATCTTGTGTTTGTATTCGTCCAGTGGGGTGGCCATGGTGAAGGCATCCACGGCTGTTTGCTGGCCCGATGCAATCATGCCCAGGGTTTCCCCGAAGCCGGGGGCATTCTCCCAGAGCAGGCCCGGTTGGGCCCAGTTGGTGGTCATGGCCACCGGGAAGGAAATCAGTACCAGGGCATAACCCACCATGGCCGGATTGAACGGGTTGGAGCCCAGGCCACCGTATAGCTGTTTTGCCATCACGATGGCGGCGATTACGGCTATGGCAGACACCCACCAGGGGGCGAACTGTGGCAGGGAAAGGCCCAGCAGCAGGCCCGTGACGGCGGCCGTGTTGTCTTTCAGAAAGAAGGCAACCGGGCGCTTGCGAATTCTGAGGATGGCTGCCTCGGCGGCCATTGCCACGGCAATACACCACACCACATTGATCAGGTTGCCCCAGCCAAAGAACACGGTTTGCGCCAGCAGGCCGGGCAGGGCAGCCAGTATGACCCACTGCATGACCCGTGAGGTGGAGCGGGCGTTGCGGGCATGGGGAGAAGACTGTTGAGCAAGTGCCATTAGTGTCGGGGCCTGTCCATCATGAGTCAGTCGTTTGGACTTCGGAGGTTTCCAGGGAGCGACGAGCTTCGGCCAGAGCTTCTTCTGCCCGTTTCACCCGGTCGTGGTTCTTGGTGACGGCCCGCTCGAGCTTTTC
>CAZFPG010000373.1:0-3695 GCA_964521055.1 uncultured Marinobacter sp. | reverse complement strand
GACTTCGCCGCGCACGGTGCGCTGCATCTCGGTCACTTCCTCAGGCCGCTCGTCTATCAGCAGCACCATCACATGGCACTCGGGATTGTTACGGGTGATGGACTGGGCAATGCTCTGCATCAGCAGCGTTTTACCAGCCTTGGGCGGGGAAACTATCAGGCCGCGCTGGCCCTTGCCGATAGGCGCCACCAGATCCAGCACGCGGGACGAGAGATCCTCGGTGCTGCCGTTACCTGCTTCCAGCATCAGGCGCTGGTCAGGGAACAGGGGTGTAAGGTTTTCGAACAGGATCTTGTTCCGGGCGTTGTCCGGCTTGTCGAAGTTGATCTCGCTGACCTTCAACAGGGCAAAGTAACGCTCCCCGTCTTTCGGCGGGCGGATCTTGCCGGCCACCGTGTCGCCAGTACGCAGGTTGAACCGACGGATCTGGCTGGGTGAGACGTAGATGTCGTCCGGTCCTGCCAGATAAGAGGCATCAGCAGAACGGAGGAAACCGAAACCGTCCTGCAGAATTTCCAGTACGCCGTCACCGTAGATGTCTTCGCCGCTTTTTGCGTGCTTCTTCAGGATGGTGAAGATGACATCCTGCTTGCGCGAACGAGCCAGGTTATCGAGGCCCATCTCTTGCGCAATATCGAGCAATTCGGGCATGGAATTCTGCTTGAGTTCAGTAAGATTCATAGTTTATTGGATTTTCAGGAATGGAAGTAAACGAATATTGGAATGACAGGGATGCCCCCTGAACGGATTGATCGGGTATACGTTGATCTAGGTGCTGGCCAGATGGAGCAACCGGTGTAGATGAAGTCCGGAAATGTACTGAAGCCAGAGACAGGAAGAACAACCGTTCGCCGGGCAACAGCGATAATCGGCTACCTTGCATATCAATGTCAAGTGATGTTGCTCATTTTTGAACCGATTTCCATTTTTGCGGCCCTCTTTCTACTCCGTGTACTCCATGATACCGGCCCTCGTCCCCCTGAAGGGTTACTCCTCTTCCATTCAGCGCCGCAGTTCCGGATACTGCTAGAATGACTTTCAAGACTTCGGAGAGCGTCCATGAGCAGCGACACCACAAGTGAACTGAAACCCCTGAATATTGGTCTGTTAACGGTGTCTGATACCCGTGGGCCGGCGGAGGACTCATCGGGGCAATTCCTGGAAAACAGTCTGATTGAGTCGGGCCACCGACTGGTGGCGCGCCGTATCCTGCCGGACGATGTCTATCTGGTACGGGCACTGGTATCGAGCTGGATTGCAGACCCGGGCATCAGTGTGGTGATCATCACCGGCGGCACCGGCTTCCACGAGCGGGACAGCACACCGGAAGCCGTTGCGCCACTGCTGGACAAGACCGTTCAGGGCTTTGGCGAGGAGTTCCGCCGCCTGTCCCAGGCTGAGATCGGCTCTTCCACCATTCAGTCCCGGGCGTTCGGCGGGATGGCCAATCACACCCTGATCTTCTGCCTGCCCGGCTCCACCGGCGCCTGCCGCACCGGCTGGAACGGCATCCTGAGCAGCCAGTTGGACAGCCGCCATGGCCCCTGCAATTTCTCGGCCCTGGCCCTTGGCAAGCCGGACAAACCTGTCGACCGGATCAACCAGGTCATTGGCGAGCGTTCGGAGCGATAACCCATGGCAAGTTCTGACCTGATTTCCGTTGACGACGCCATTGACCACCTGGTGACCCGGGCCCGCCCGGTGGCGGAAACACAGACCGTGGCGCTGGCAGACAGCCTGGACCGGGTTCTGGCCCGGGATTACACGGTTCCGGCAGACGTACCACCGGCGGACAACAGTGCGGTCGACGGTTATGCCGTGCGCGCCGGAGACCTTGTCGGGGAAGGTCCGTTGCGGGTGTCCGGCCGGGTAGCCGCCGGCGAACCGCCCGGCACCCTCGAACCCGGAACGGCGGTGCGCATCTTTACCGGCTCGGAAATCCCGGCAGGAGCGGACTCGGTCATCATGCAGGAACGGGTCAGCGTCTCCGGGGACGGCATTACCGTCAACGCCCCGGTCAGCGAAGGCCAGAATATCCGGCGCCGGGGCCAGGATCTGGCCAAGGGCGAGCTGGCGCTGGCGAAGGGCAGCAGGATCCGCCCCCAGGAAATGGGCCTGCTGGGCTCCATAGGCGTGGCAGACGTGGCCGTGTATGCAAGACTGAAAGTCGCCATTCTCACCACCGGTGACGAGCTGGTGGATCCCGGACAACCACTCGGGCCCGGACAGATCTACAACAGCAATCGCTATACTCTGCTGGGGCTGCTGGCAAAAGCCGGCTGCGCGGTGGTGCTCTGTGAAACCCTGAAGGACACCCAGGAAGCCACCCGAAGTACACTGGAGCGGGCCGCAGCCGAAGCCAACCTGATCATTACCAGCGGTGGCGTGTCGGTGGGCGAGGAAGATCATGTACGGGTGGTGCTGGAGGAGGCCGGCAGCCTGTCGCTGTGGCGCATGGCCATGAAACCGGGCAAACCCCTGGCTTTTGGCGGCATTGGCGATACCCCGGTGCTGGGCCTGCCCGGAAACCCGGCGTCGGTGCTGGTTACTTTCCTGGTGGCGGGAATGCCGCTGATACGCGCCTGCCAGGGGAGGATGGCCGTTTCCGGCCATGGCGAACGGATACCCGCCGGATTTTCCATCGAGAGGCCTTCGGTTCGTCGGGAGTATGTCCGTGCCCGCAAGGGCATCGCTGATGAGGGCCTGGTCGTCCACGCCTCCCCCAATCAGAGCTCGGGGGTACTTAGCGCGGCCTGCTGGGCTGAAGGTCTGGCGGTGGTTCCGGAAAACAAGACCATTGGTATGGGTGATACGATTACCTACTATTCTTTTGCGGAGCTGTTGGAATGACCATGGCTGCAGACAACAACATTACCGTGAAGTTTTTCGCCCGTCTGCGGGAGGAGCTGGATACGGCATCGCTGACGGTTGAGGCCGAACCGGGACTGACGGCCGGCCAGCTGCTTCATAATCTTGCCGGCAAAGGCGGGAACTGGGCCCAGTTGGATGGCGCGCAGCCGGTGATGATTGCCGTCAATCAGGTGATGACAAAACCGGACAAAGAGTTGCAACCTGGCGACGAGGTGGCTTTTTTCCCGCCGGTGACAGGGGGCTGATGTGATTCGTGTGCAACAACAGGATTTTGATCCTGCCGAGGAATACGGTGGGCTCCGGGACAGCGGTTCCGGTACCGGGGCCATTGCAACCTTTACCGGCCTGGTGCGGGACAGCGGTGACCTGAAGGGTGTGACGGGGCTGTTTCTGGAGCACTATCCGGGGATGACCGAGCAGGTTATCGAGGGGCTGATTCGTGATGCCTCCGAGCGCTGGGATGTGCGTGAGGCCCGGGTTATTCACCGGGTCGGGTATCTGGCGCTGGGTGAGCAGATTGTGTTTGTGGGGGTGTGCAGTGCCCACCGTGGGGATGCGTTTGCGGCCTGTGAGTTCATTATGGATGCTTTGAAGACGTCGGCGCCGTTCTGGAAGAAGGAGATTACGGGGGACAGTGAGCACTGGGTTGAGCAGAGGGCTGCTGACCTGGACCGGGCTCAGAGTTGGGAGTAACTCCGAATCCCTGTGGCCAGACGGCGAGCAATGCCGAACACCCCTTCCGAAAAACGCTTTGAATACGTCCCGGTACGCTTGGGCTCCGCCCTCCTTGGCTCCGCACATTTTCGGACGGGGTGTTCGGCATT
>CAZFPG010000372.1:0-3703 GCA_964521055.1 uncultured Marinobacter sp. | reverse complement strand
CACATTTTTGGGCGGCCGGGGGATAAAAATTCAGTTTGTCCGGAACATGTCTGACGATCGTGTCGTTATAAGTAATGCGAACGCACCAGATCTTGTGGCGATCATCGATCACATTTTCGTGGTGAGCCTGGGCAATCGCCAGACATCAATGGAGACCTGAAATGATGAATCCGGAAGCCCGTGCCGCCAAGGAGTCTGTTTGGCAGCCAACCGAGCTTGTCAGTGCGCTTTTGTCCAGGAGCGCACGGGATGCCGTCCGGCACTGGATCAGCCAGAAGCAGTTTCTGGGTGACGATAACCAGCCCAGGTCGCTTTCTTTCGGCACCTCTGAAGACGCAGATTTCAACAGGCTGATCAGGCAAGTCAATCTGTATCTTGCCCCCTCCGTCATATGTAACGAGTTACTGCGTAAAGGCATTGTGGAGCAACATGATGATGGCTACCTGTTGCTCCGCAGAAGTGCTTACGTGTCGGGCCGGTCAGTTATTGCAGACTCATCCGCAAACCGCGAACGGGGCATCCGATATCCGTCCCTGATTCGTTGCGCGAGGTCATGAGGGACTACTCCTTCCCGAGCTTCTGAATCTCTGCGTAAATCTTCTCAGCTTCCTCCATCAGTGTTCCATGGGTACGCAGATCGCCGTTGCGTTGGGCGTGCAGCGCTTTCTGCAGCTTGGCCTCGTATTCCTTCTGTAGCTTTTTCTTTGGATCGCCCTTCAAAAATCCCAGCATTTTTTCACCTGTTTTCAATGGTGTGTTCAGTAGCTTACGCTTGTCGGGATGGAAAGTTCACCACAATGGCACGTATGCAACAGCAATTCTCGAAGAGGCTGATTCAACCTGAGGTTTATTCGCAAAGGCGCGAACGAGCGACTCCGTACTCTTCACTGATTCGCTGCACCAGCTCACTGACCGCAACAACATCCGTAATCTGGCTCACCCCCTGGCCGGCGGACCAGACGGTTTTCCAGGCCTTGGCCTCGTCGTCCACGGGTTTGAGTTTTTCACCGTAATCCAGTTCACCCGCCTGGTTCAGTTTGTCCATGGGATAGCCTGCCGCTTCCAGACTCTGGCGCATGAAGTTGGCGGGAATGCCCGACACCGCCGGGGTATGAATGATGTCGCCGGATACCGCCTCAATAATCATGTTCTGATAGGCTGCTTCCGCCTGGGATTCGATGGTATTGATAAATCGTGTGCCCATGTAGCACAGGTCGGCCCCCATGGCCTGGGCGGCAAGAATGTCTTCGCCTTTGGATAGCCCGCCAGCGAGTAGAATAATGCCATCGAAGACTTCGCGAATCTCGTGCACCAGCACGAACGGATTGATGATGCCGGCATGGCCGCCCGCGCCGGCTGACACCGCGATAATGCCATCCACGCCTGCTTCGGCCGCCTTGCGGGCGTGCTTCTGGTTAGTCACGTCGTGGAAAACCAGGCCACCGTAACTGTGCACGGCTTCGGTTACGCGGGTTGCAGCGCCGAGGGAAGTGATCACAATCGGCACCTGGTGTTTCACGCACAGGTCCAGATCGGCCTCCCAGCGTGGATTGGTGCGGTGAACAATCAGGTTGACCGCGTAAGGGGCGGCTTTCTGGTCGGGATGGGTCTGGGCAAAGTCTTTCAGGCCGTCATTCATCTGAATCACCCAGTCCTCAAAGCCCTCGCTGGTGCGCTGGTTCAGCGCCGGAAAACTGCCGACGACGCCCTGTTTGCAACAGGCAAGTGCCATTTCCGGACCGGAGATCAGAAACATGGGGGCTGCCACCAGGGGAAGGCTCAGCGAGTTCTTCAGTGATTCAGGTAACGCCATGAGAATTCCTTAATTTTAGTTGGAACTTTTGTAGGATATAAAGGATCTTAGCGTGCTCACTACCGCCTGAAAACGATCAGAAACGAATAAACAACAAGGAGCTCCACAATGGGCGAAGCAAAACGAAGAAAACAGACCGGTGCGCCGCCTCCCGCTGGAAAGAAAGACCGCAAGCCGCTGTATCTTGGCGTTGGCGTCATCATTGTCGCCTTTGTAGCCGTGGGGCTGTTTTTCCTCACAGCCAGCCCGGATCCGTCCTCCGATGAACTGCCGGTGGCTTCACCCGACTCAAGCCCGTTTCCCGCGGAGCTGGATCGTTACGGCGTTTCCGTGGGTGATTCCGATGCCCCGGTGGTTGTGCGGGAATTCGCAGATTACCAGTGCCCTGCATGCGCCCGGTTTTCAGACGCCAGCGAGCGGCTGAAAGAGGAATACGTGGAGTCAGGCAAGGTGCGGTTCGTGTATTTTGATCTGCCCCTGCAGCAACACGACAATGCCGTTCCGGCAGCCCACGCCGCCCGCTGTGCCGGCGACCAGGGCGCCTACTGGGAGATGCATGACGAATTGTTTGAGATGCAGACCGAGTGGAGTGGCTCCGGTAGCCCCGTGGACACCTTCGGCCGCTACGCCAACGATCTGGGGCTGGATGAGCGCAGGTTTCGCCGCTGCATGAATACGGATCTTCACGTTGACGATATCGAGCAGAGCCGTCGTGTCGCCATGCAGCTCAGGGTCACCAGTACGCCAACCGTGCTGGTGGACAACGTGCGCCTGACCCGCCCAGGGTGGGGCCAGTTGTCTGCCGTTGTGGAGCGGGAGCTGGCTGACCAGTAGCCATCACCTCCGTTCCCGGCTCTCTGAAAACTCCCGCATTTGCGGGAGTTTTTTGTTCGGGTGCAAGGAAATGCATGGAAAAATGAATTAATATTCCCCCGCCCTGAAAATCGATGGATAAACAAAAGTTGTATGGGCCCCGGGGCTGGCCCTTATAAGGAGAAAACAATGAAGAATAAGATCATTCTGGGGTCTGCGTTTGCTGTGATGGCCTCATTTGCGTCCGGAGCGGTTGCCCAGGACTCTGTTGAAGGCGGTTACGTCGGTTTGAATTATGTTTTCCTTACCTATGAAGAAGACGGAATTTCCGACGAATTTGATCTGGGCGCACTGGTTGGGAAGGCTGGCGTGCGGATTAATCCCTATGTATCTGCCGAGTTCCGTGCCGGTTTTGGCGCTGCAGACGACTCCGCCAGTTTCAATGGTGCGTCCGTGGAACTTGAACTCGACTACATGGTGGGTGGCTACATGGTGCTGGGGCTTCCCAATGAGAGCCCGGTCTATCCCTACGTGGTCGTGGGTGCAACCAAAAGCGAGCTGACCGCGTCTGCTACCGGCCCCGGTGGCTCGGCCAGTGTGTCTGGTTCGGAATCCGATATCTCTTACGGCTTCGGTGCCAACCTGGAAATCAACAAGGATTTCCAGGTCAACGGTGAGTACATGCAGTATATCGACAAGGATGGCGGTGAAATCTCCGGCGTCGCCGTCGGTTTCGCAGTATTGTTCTGAAGCGATAGATGATTCCCCGGCGCTCTCCCGGGCGCCGGGCCCTGAGCCTGACCTCCCTGTAATTCCCCGTAATACTTTCCCTCGCCCGGATTCGTTAGAATGGCGGGCTCGCGCCATTGGCGATTGTTAACATGCTCCGGATTTACGGTCCGGCCCGCAGGAGAAACCAGACTCATGAGCCAGGATGTTGTTGTCTGCGCGCTATACAAGTTCGCAGTGCTGAACGATTACAAAGCCCTTCGCCAGCCATTGCTGGACCTGATGCTTGAGAAAGACGTGCACGGCACCTTGCTGCTTGCCCGTGAAGGCATCAATGGCACCATTGCC
>CAZFPG010000371.1:0-3712 GCA_964521055.1 uncultured Marinobacter sp. | reverse complement strand
CTGGACGGCCCTGTACGGGGCAATGGCAAGATTATCCAGGAACTGGAAGGTGTCTTCCGGGGTGCCGGCTGGAACGTGCTGAAAGTGGTCTGGGGCCGCATGTGGGATCCGCTGTTCGAGAAAGACCAGGACGGCCTGATGCAGCGTGTTATGGACGAAGCCGTGGACGGCGACCTGCAGAACTTCAAGAGTAACGGCCCGGCCTATACCCGTAAGCACTTCTTCGGCAAATACCCGGAGCTGTCCAAGCTGGTGGAAAATCTCACTGACGAGGACATCAACAAGCTTAACCGCGGTGGCCACGACCCCTACAAGGTTTACGCGGCTTACCATCATGCCATTCACAACAATGGCGGGCGGCCCACGGTGATCCTGGCCCACACCATCAAGGGCTATGGTTTCGGTACCGCCGGCGAAGCCCAGAATACAGCACACTCCCTGAAAAAACTCGATATCGAGCAGCTCAAGGCCTTCCGTGATCGTTTCGCGGTGCCACTGAAAGACGAAGAGCTCAAGGATGTGCCTTACTACCGCCCGGCACCGGACAGCCCGGAAATTGTCTACATGAACAAGCGCCGGCAGGAATTGGGTGGTTTCTATCCCAAGCGCCGCAAGGACTGCCAGCCGCTGCAGACGCCGCCGCTGGACACCTTCAAGAACCTGCTGGAAGGCTCCAATGGCCGTGAGATCTCCACCACCATGGCGTTCGTGCGCCTGCTGACGGCCCTGACCAAGGACAAACGCATCGGTAAACGTGTGGTTCCGATCGTGCCGGACGAAGCCCGTACCTTTGGTATGGAAGGCATGTTCCGCCAGCTTGGTATCTACACGTCGGAAGGCCAGAAGTACGTGCCGGAAGATCGTGACCAGATCATGTACTACAAGGAAGACAAGAAAGGTCAGGTCCTTGAGGAAGGGATCAACGAGGATGGTTCCATGGCGGCCTGGATGGCGGCAGCGACCTCTTACAGCACCAACAACTTCCCGTTGATACCGTTCTACATCTTCTACTCCATGTTCGGATTCCAGCGCGTTGGCGACCTGGCCTGGGCATCTGGTGACATACAGGCCCGTGGTTTCCTGGTGGGTGGTACCGCCGGCCGTACCACCCTCAATGGTGAAGGTTTGCAGCACCAGGACGGCCACAGCCATATCCTGGCGCAGACCATCCCCAGCTGTAAGGCCTACGACCCGGCTTACGGTTACGAGATGGCCGTGGTGGTTCAGCATGGCATCAAGGAGATGTTTGAAGACAACCAGAACGTCTTCTACTACCTGACCATTGAGAACGAAAACTACGAACAGCCGGCCATGCCGCAAGGCAAGGATGCCAAGAGAGTGGAAGACGGCATCATCAAGGGTATGTACCTGCTGGATTCCGTTGAAACCAAGGGCCGCAAGAAAACCCCGAGAGTTCAGTTGATGGGCTCCGGCGCTATCCTCAACGAGGTGCGTGCCGCCGCGGAACTGCTGAAGGACGACTTTGGCGTTGCCAGTGACGTCTGGAGCGTGACCAGCTTTAACGAACTGGCCCGGGACGGCCTGCACATCGAACGCTGGAATCGCCTGCATCCGGACGACACGCCCAAGAAGTCGTACATCACCCAGTGCCTGGAGAAACAGCAGGGGCCGGTGGTGTCTTCCACGGACTACATCAAGCTGTTGTCCGAGCAGGTGCGTGCCTACATTCCGAAAACTTACCTGACCCTGGGCACCGATGGCTTTGGCCGCAGTGATACCCGCGAAAAACTGCGGAGCCACTTTGAGGTGGACCGCTACTACGTGGCGGTGACCGCGCTGGCGGCTCTGGCACGGGATGGTGAAGTCAAGAATGACGTGGTTCTCGAGGCTATGCGCAAGTACGGAATCGATCGCAACAAAACGAACCCGGTGCTGAGCTAAGGAGACCGCCATGAGTGAGCAGGAAATCAAGGTTCCGGATCTCGGCGGTGCAGACGAGGTCGAGGTTATCGAAGTGCTCGTCAGCAAGGGGGATTCGGTTGAGGAAGAAGATCCGATACTGGCGGTGGAATCCGACAAGGCGTCGGTGGAATTGCCGTCGCCCGGTGCCGGCAAGATCACCAAGATCACCGTCAAGGTGGGTGACAAGGTTAAGGAAGGCGACGTTGTCGGCATGATGGAAGCCAGCGGCGACGCCGGGGGTTCGGACGACGACAAGGGTACCGGTGCCAAGGAAGAAACCAGTTCCGGCAAGGATGAGGAGACTGAAGCCAAATCCGAAGACAGGGCGGAAGAGAAAAAGCCCGCGCCGAAAAAATCCGGTGGTTCCCGCAAGGAAACCGTGCAGGTGCCAGCGCTGGACGGCTTTGACAACGTGCCGGTGATCGAGATCAACGTCAGCGAGGGCGACGAGGTTGAGGTTGATGACCCGCTGGTCACCGTGGAATCCGACAAGGCCACCATGGAGATCCCGTCTCCTTACGCTGGCAAGATCGGCAAGGTTCTGGTGTCTGAAGGTGACAAAATCTCCGAAGGTCTCGATCTGGTCGAAATGACCGTTGTGGAGGAAGGCGGTGAAGAGGCGCCTTCTGAATCTGCGGCATCCTCCGGAGAGTCCAGACAGGCAAGCAAAGCCGAGCCTGAAAGCAAGCGTGAAGAGCCAAAACCGGAACCGGCTTCGGCAACCTACGAGCCGCCAACCCCAGGCGCCAAGGTTCACGCCGGCCCGGCGGTACGCAAGCTGGCCCGTGAATTCGGCGCGGATCTGACTCGCATCAAGGGCTCTGGCCCCAAGAACCGCATCCTCAAGGATGATGTCCAGGCCTATGTGAAGAGCCAGCTGCAGCAGACCCAGCAGGGCAGCACGGTGGCCGGCGGCGGTGGTGCCGGTATTCCCGGCGTGAAACTGCCGGACTTCAGCCAGTTTGGCGAAATCGAACGGGAGTCCATGTCGCGCATGATGTTTGCCACGGCCAACAACATGCAGCGCAGCTGGCTCAACGTGCCCCACGTGACACAGTTCGAGGATGCCGACATCACCGACATGGAAGACTTCCGCAAGTCGCAGAAGGCGGCCGGTGAGAAGAAGGGTGTGAAAATGACACCGCTTCCGTTCATCCTGAAGGCCTGTGCCACGGCGCTGGCGGAGTTGCCACAGTTCAACGTGTCGTTGGATATGGAGCGCAAGGAAGTGGTCCGCAAGCAGTACATCCATATCGGGATTGCGGTGGACACGCCCAACGGGCTGATGGTGCCGGTAATCAGGGACGTGGACAAGAAGGGACTGTGGGAATTGGCCGCGGAAAGTGCGGACCTGGCCCAGAAGGCCCGGGACAAGCAACTGAAGCCGGCGGAGATGCAGGGTGCCTGTTTTACCATCACCAGTCTGGGTGGTATCGGTGGCACGGCGTTTACGCCGATTGTGAATACGCCGGAGGTGGCGATTCTTGGTGTGTCCAAGGCGGCGGTGAAGCCGGTCTGGGACGGCAAGGATTTCCAGCCGCGGCTGATGCTGCCTTTGTCGCTGTCCTATGATCACCGGGCGGTGAACGGGGCGGATGCTGCCCGGTTCACTTCCCTGTTGAGTCAGTTGTTGGGGGATATTCGCTCTCTTCTTCTCTGATTTATGGTGATTGATCGCTCTGTAGCCTTCGGGCTGTGGGGCGGTCGCGAGGCCGGTAAGGCTGTTCAGAACACCCCCGTGGATACGTCCCGGTAGGGCTCGGTCGCGCCATCCCTGGCGCTCCACGGT
>CAZFPG010000370.1:0-3714 GCA_964521055.1 uncultured Marinobacter sp. | reverse complement strand
GGATCACTGGCAGTTGAACCGATTTATCTGCGCCCACACCATCATGCTGGCCCTTGAGGGTATTCCCGCGTTCTATATTCACAGCCTGCTGGGCACGGAAAACGACCGGGAACGGGTAGAGCACACCGGGCGCCTGCGCTCCATCAATCGTGGCCAGTGGAACCTGGACCGGCTGGAGGCAGAGCTGGCGGACCCACTGAGCCATCACCATAAGGTCTTTACAGAACTCAAACGGCTGATTGCCATTCGTCGCCGGCAGCCCGCTTTTCATCCCAATGCCACCCAGTTCACCCTGCACCTGGGGCTGCAGCTGTTCGGCTTCTGGCGCCAAAGCATGCGCCGGGACCAGTCCATCTTCTGCATCCACAATATCAGCGACGAGATTCATCAGGTCTCCCTGGGGGACATCAACCTGATAGGCACCGACCAATGGCAGGATCTGATCTCCGGCCTGAAGATAGACGACCTGTCCGGAAGCCTGACCCTCAAGCCCTATCAAAGTGTGTGGCTGTCCAACAGGGAATGATGGCAGAATGCGCGGATGTCACCGCACCTTCCATACCATCGGCCCCGCATCCTGCTTCTATCCGCCTACGACGCCGGTAGCCACCAGCGATGGCGCGAACAGCTGGTTGCCAGCCAGCCGGAGTTCCAATGGGAGGTGCTGGCCCTGCCACCCCGGTTTTTTCGCTGGCGGATCCGTGGCAATGCACTGACCTGGCTAAAGGAGCCTGCGCTCCAAGCCAGTTATGACCTGCTGATAGCAACCTCCATGGTGGACCTGGCTTCCCTGAAGGGATTTCACCCACACCTGGCGCACACGCCCTCCATCCTCTACATGCACGAAAACCAGTTTGCCTACCCGGACTCCGGCCGCCAGCATTCCAGCGCCGAGCCAAAAATGGTCAACCTTTACAGCGCAGTAGCGGCGGACCAGGTACTGTTTAACAGCGCCTGGAACCGGGACAGTTTTCTGGAAGAAGCATACCGTTTCCTGGACAAAATGCCGGACGGGCTTCCCGACGGATTGATCAGAAGCATCCATGAAAAATCCTTCGTTCTTCCCGTGCCCATTGAGGATCGACTTTTTGTTGACAGACCTCATGCCCTCAACCCACGGTGTCCACACCTGCTCTGGAACCATCGCTGGGAATACGACAAGGCGCCGGACCGGTTATTGCTGATGCTGGATGCGTTGGTGGCAGCAGGCCAGGACTTCCGGCTAAGCGTGGTGGGTGAACAGTTCCGTAACCAGCCCGAAGCGTTTGGCCAGATACACGAGCGGCACCGGGATCGCATTGTGAACTGGGGCTACCTGGAAAGCCGGGCGGATTACGACCGCCTGCTGGCCGAAGCGGATGTGGCCATCTCCACCGCTCTTCATGATTTCCAGGGGCTGTCGGTGCTGGAAGCCATGGCGTCCGGTTGCATGGCGATGACTCCGGACCGCCTGGCGTATCCTGAATACGTGCCCGCGGCGCAACGATACGCCAGCCATGCGGATAACCCGGCGGCAGAAGCTGCTGCAGCGGCTGATCTGCTGTGGAATTTGTTGCAACAATCGCCTGCGCCTTGTGCACCGGAAGCCTGGGGACTCAGCGAACTGCAAAAGAAATATTACAAAGTGATCAGTGCAACTCTGGGCCGGCGGACGGTATCCTGAGCCTGACTCAAAACACGGAGTAAGCGCAGATGATGAGAGCCATCAAAGTCAGTGGCGACACATTAAGCTGGGAGGCGTATGACATCCCTTCCGAAGTGCCTGAAGGTCATGTAGCTATTGATATTGCGTGGACCGCCATCAACCGTGCGGACCTGATGCAACGGGCCGGTGTGTATCCGCCACCGCCGGGTGCCTCGGAAATCCTGGGCCTGGAAGTAAGCGGTACCATCTCTGAAGTGGGGGAGGGCGTGGATCACCTCAAGCCAGGGGATGAAGTCTGCGCGCTGCTCACTGGCGGCGGCTATGCCACCCATGTGGTGGTGCCGGCGGTGCAGGTGTTGCCCATTCCGAAAGGCTATACCCTGGAAGAAGCCGCAGCCATTCCGGAAGTTTTCGCCACGGCCTGGCTGAACCTCTATCACGAAGCTGGCCTCAAACCCGGTGAAAAAGTGCTGGTGCATGCTGCTGCCAGCGGCCTGGGTACAGCAGTCATCCAGTTGGCCACGGCGCTGGGTAACCCGGTGTTTGCCACAGCGGGTGACAACGACAAACTGGAGGTCTGCAAAAAACTGGGCGCCAGTGGTGTCTGGAACCGCAAGGACGGCTCGTTCGTAGACGCCATCAAGTCCTGGGGCGGTGTGGATATGGTGCTGGATCCGGTCGGCGGCAATTACATCGCCGAGGATCAGAAGGTGCTGAACATGGATGGCCGGATTGTTCTCATCGGCCTGATGGGTGGCCGCATGGCCGAGGTTGATCTGGGGCTGATGCTGATGAAGCGTCATCGCCTGATTGGCTCAACCCTGCGGTCGCGGCCGGTGGCAGACAAGGGCGACGTAATGAGCGCCCTGTACAAGCACGTCTGGCCGCTGCTCAGTGCCCGTCAGATCGATCCGGTGATCGACAGCTCCTGGCCTATTGAGAAGGCCGGTGAAGCCATGGCCCATGTGGCCCAGAACCGGAATACCGGAAAGGTGTTGCTGCAGGTAGCCGGTTAAACCTCCTTCCGTGGAGGTTCCCGGCACCCGATCAATCGGCGATGTGCACCAACTGCTTGCCGAAGTTCTTGCCTTTTAGCATGCCTTTGAAGGCTTCCGGCGCGTTTTCCAGCCCTTCTGCGATGGTCTCCCGGTATTTGAGTTCACTGGAGGCCACTCGGTCTGCCAGGGTGTTGGTGATTTCCTGGTGCCTGTCCTGCCATTCCGTTACCAGGAAGAAGCGGTGCTCCGGCACCGGATCCAGCGCCTTTAGCACGTGGAACGGGGTTTCTACGGAGTTCATGTCTTCGGCGTTGTAGGCTGACACGAAGCCGCAGATGGGTACCCGCGCGCCGGGGTTCAGCAGGGGTGCTACAGCACGGGTCACCGCTCCGCCAACGTTCTCGAAGTAGATGTCGATGCCATCGGGGCAGGCGGCTTTCAGGTCGGCCTCCAGGTTGCCGGCCTTGTAGTCCACACAGGCATCGAAGCCCAGCTCTTCCACCACGTAGCGGCATTTCTCCGGACCACCGGCCACGCCTACTGCACGACAACCTTCTTTCTTCGCAGTCTGGCCGACCACGGTTCCCACCGGGCCAGAGGCTGCGGAAACC
This sequence comes from uncultured Marinobacter sp., assembly GCA_964521055.1. GTDB lineage: Bacteria > Pseudomonadota > Gammaproteobacteria > Pseudomonadales > Oleiphilaceae > Marinobacter. The sequence continues at coordinate 460 of CAZFPG010000370.1, read as the reverse complement.
ACCACCGTTTCACCGGCTTTCGGTTTGCCTACGTACATCAGGCCGCAGTAGCCGGTACGCCCGGGCATACCGGCCACACCCAGGTAAGCCTGCAGGGGAACGTTGTCTTTCTGGTCAATCTTGTAGACCATCTCCGCATCGCCGGGGAACACCACGTACTCCTGCCAACCGGAATAACAGGTCACCAGATCGCCCACTTTCAGATCATCGGAGCGGGACTCAACAATCCGCGCAACGCTCTCACCGACCATCACTTCGCCGATGCCGACGGGGTCCATGTAACCCTTGGCGTCGTTCATGCGTGGGCGCATGTACGGGTCCAGGGACAGCCACAGCACTTTGGCAAGAACCTCGCCTTCTTTCAGGTCTCGGACCGGGCGCTCTTCCAACGCCAGATCGCCATCCTTGATTTCGCCCTGGGGGCGCTGGTTGAGAATCATCGCTCGATTGGTATAGTTGC
>CAZFPG010000369.1:0-3715 GCA_964521055.1 uncultured Marinobacter sp. | reverse complement strand
CTTAACCAGCACCTCACCCTGGTCGCTGATCTTCACTTCCACGCCTGGCAAGGCATCAACCACATAACCCGTGCGCGACCGGCCCGGCTTGTTCATGTGGGAATAGGCAAAGTTCTCGGACATGCCATAGCCTTCCAGCAGTTCCAGCCCCAGGTTGCGGTACCAGTCCAGCACATCGTTGGACAGAGGTGCGGAGCCACTGCCCGCCAGTTTGACCTTGTTCAGGCCCAGGCCCTTGAGTACCTTTTTCTTGATAACCCTGTTGATCAGCGGAACCTTCAATAGCTTGTCCATCTTCTCTTTCGGCAGCTTCTGCAACACGCCATGCTGGAACTTCACCCACAGACGCGGAACCGAGAGGAACAGCGTTGGCTGTGCCCGCTGCAGATCCTGGACAAAGGTGTCCAGAGACTCGGCAAAATAAAGTTGGAAGCCGGTGTACAGGGAGCCCAGCTCCACGAACGTGCGCTCGAACACGTGGGCCAGCGGCAGGTACGACAGCATGCGCTCGTTGGAGCCAACACCCAGCACCTGGGTACCACCTTCGGCGGCAAATGCCATGTTGCGGAAACTCAGCATTACCCCCTTGGGGCGACCGGTACTGCCCGAGGTATACACAATAGTGGCCAGTTCATCGGCATCGCGCTGGGTGTTTTCTTCCAGCGGCGGGAATTTGGCCACAATGTCGTCCCAGGTTTCAAACTCATTGGGCGGGCTCAGCGGGTAAGACACGCAACGCACGGATTCAGGCACGCCGGACTTCATCATGTCCCAGTCGTCCAGCTTGCCAACGAACAGAACCTCGCACTCGCTGTGATTGAGGATGTAGTTCACGGTGTCCGCGTTCAGCGTGGGGTACAGCGGAACGGAAATATGGCCTGCCATCCAGATGGCCCAGTCCGACATAATCCACTGGGCACAGTTCTTGGAGATAATCCCTACCCGGCTTTTCTCCGGCAGGTTCAGGGATTTCAGGTAGGAAGCCATCCGGCGGGCTTCGTCCACCGCACGCTTCCAGGTGTACTCAACGACTTTGCCGTCGCCGATGGGCTGGGTCATATACAGGGAGTCCGCCTTGGCGGATTCCCAGTGGTAGACCATATCCAGGGGGAGTTTGTTGGTGTCCATGGACCTTCCTTGTTGTGTGTTATTTGAGTTATCGGAATTCTTTTTGTAAGGGGTTGTGCGTATTCGACTTTCGTAGCCTATTTGAACACATGATCCACCGTCAAAACGTGATGGAAATAAAACTATTCCCTATCCCGGGCATTCTAACGACGGGCTGCTCCCCTGAAATTGACCAACAAGGTACCTTCCCCTACCCCGCAAGCCAATGGCCTGTGATAAACTCCCGCCCCGTTATTAAACGGGCGTTCGACATCTGCTCACGCCATCCATTTTTGAACTGACTCGGGAGACCGGCCCATGGCCAACAGAATTCTGCGCACGCTGCTGGGTACCGCCCTGCTGGCAATGACTGTTATTGCCCAGGCTGATGAACAGCTAGTGGTCGCCATCACCCAGATTGTGGAGCATCCGGCGCTGGATGCCGTATACGAGGGCGTCAGGGACGAGCTGGAAGAAAGGGGCTACAAGGACGGCGAGAAAGTACGCATCATGCACGAAAGTGCCCAGGGCAATTCCGCCATCGCCTCACAGATTGCCCGCAAGTTTGTGGGCGAAAGCCCGGACGTCATCGTCGCCATTGCCACGCCGTCGGCCCAGACCATGGCCGCTGCCGCGCGCAAAACTCCGGTTGTTTTCTCTGCGGTCACAGACCCCGTGGGCGCCAAGCTGGTTAAAAGCCTGGAGGCCCCGGGCGCCAACATTACCGGCGTAACCGATATGCTGCCCATTGAACGCCACCTGGACCTTCTCGAGCGAGTGGTTCCGGATGCCAAACGCATCGGCACGGTGTACAACCCCGGCGAAGCCAACGCCGTGGCACTGGTGGAGATGCTGGAAGAACGCCTTGCCGCCCGTGACATGGAGCTGGTAAAAGCGGCCGCCACCAAGACCTCTGAAGTGCTGGGTGCCGCCCGCTCCCTGGTTGGCAAGGCAGACGCCATCTACCTGACCACCGACAACACCGTAGTCAGCGCTGTGGAAGCAGTGATCTCAGTGGGCGAACGCGCCAGCATTCCGGTGTTTGCCGCAGACACAGCCACCGTCAGCCGCGGTGCCGTTGCCGCCCTTGGCTTTGACTACTACGACCACGGCCGCCAGACGGGCGCCATGGTTGCCCGCATACTGGAAGGGGCCAACCCGGGGGATATCGACGTGGAATCCGTTGACACCCTGGACCTGTTTGTAAACCCCGCTGCCGCAGAGCGTATGGGCATTACCCTGTCTGACGACCTGATCAGCGAAGCCAAGAAAGTCGTAAACAGCGACAAGTAACACACTGTTGACGGGCTGCCTCACAAGGGCGGCCCGTTTCCATTTACGGTGAACCTATCCCATGCTCAGTAATATTGCCTTTTATGGCGCGGTTGAAACCGGCCTTATCTATGGCCTTGTGGCCTTTGGTATCTACATCTCATTTCGCGTCCTGGATTTTCCGGACCTGACGGTAGACGGCAGCTTTCCGCTTGGCGCCGCTGTTGCCGCCATGCTGATTATTGAAGGCTTCAACCCCTGGCTGGCCACCGGCGCAGCCGTGATTGCCGGCATGGGCGCCGGTGCCGTTACCGCACTGCTGAATGTGAAGCTGAATATCCTCAACCTGCTGGCTTCCATCCTCACCATGATCGCACTCTATTCAGTGAACCTGCGCATCATGGGCCGGCCCAACGTTGCGCTGCTTTCGGAAGAAACCGTACTGACCCCCTGGTACAACCTGGACCTGGAATACCACCAGGTGCCGGTGGTGCTGTTCACCATCGTGGTGCTGGTAGGCCTGTTACTGCTGTGGCGCTTCATGAAGTCCGAAACCGGCCTGGCCATGCGCGCCACCGGCGCCAACCCCCGAATGGCCCGTGCCCAGGGCATTGCAACCGGTGCCATGATCGTACTGGGCGTTGCCCTCTCCAACGGCCTGGTGGGCCTGGCGGGCGCGCTGTTCGCACAGAGCCAGGGCGCTGCCGATGTCACCATGGGTGTCGGTGTGATCGTGATTGGCCTGGCCTCACTGATTGGTGGTGAAGCCGTGCTTACACCCTCTACCGTGGTACGGGCCCTAATCGCCTGCGTGATTGGCGCCATCATCTACCGTCTGGCCATTGCCCTGGCACTGAATGCGGATTTCCTGGGCCTGCAGTCCCAGGACCTGAACCTGATCACCGCAGTGCTTGTCACCCTGGCCATTGTGCTGCCGGGTGTACGCACATCTGTCGCCGCGCGGCTTACCCGCAAGAAGGCCTGAAGGGAGACCCATGATTACAGCAACCGATCTGAAACTGACCTTCGGCAAGGGAACGCCCCTGGAAAACCCCGCCCTGCGCGGCATGAGCCTGACCGTCAACCAGGGCGAGTTTGTCACCGTTATAGGCAGCAACGGTGCCGGCAAATCCACCTTCCTCAACGCTCTGGCCGGCGAAGTGATGGTCGACAGCGGCAAGATCATCGTCGACAACCAGGACGTCACCAAACTGCCCACCTACAAGCGGGCAGGCCGTGTGGCGCGCGTCTTCCAGGACCCGCTGGCCGGCACCTGCGAAGGCCTGAGCATTGAAGAAAACCTGGCCCTGGCCATCAAGCGCGGCCAACGCCGGGG
>CAZFPG010000368.1:0-3721 GCA_964521055.1 uncultured Marinobacter sp. | reverse complement strand
ATTCCGGATTATTGAGACAGCACTCTCATGATACACGGTCAGGGATGAAAACCGATTATTGACAAATTGTCAAAGAATGACATTATGTCGGATAATAGATTTTTGTCCATCGGATGGGCGATCACCAAACATCGTGAACATGGAAGAGAGGGTCTCTCAATGAACACCGCCTGGCGCCCCGTCATCGTATCCCTTACGGCTCTTGCCGTTGTGCTTGTCAGTGGCTGTAAATCCAGTGAGCCGGCCCCGGGCCAAGGTGCTGCCCCCATAACCGTGCGTGCTGCCGAGGTAACCGGTGGTCAGACAGAAGGTGTGTCGCTCCGGTTTTCCGGCATCGTGCGGGCAGCCCAGCGGGCAACGTTAACCTTCCAGGTCAGTGGCACCCTTCGGGAACGGGCGGTGGAACTGGGGCAGACGGTCAAGACCGGTGACCTGCTGGCGCGGGTGTACAATCCGGCGCTGGAACCGGCGCGGGATTCTGCTGCGGCGCGGTTGGAAGAACTCAGAACCCAGTATGACCAGGCCCAGCGGGAGTGGGAGCGTTCCCGCCAGCTGCACGAACGGGGTGTGGTGTCCGAGCAGGGTCTGGAACAGCTGGCCTCCCGGCGTGACAGCCTGAAGGCCAGTATGGCAACTGCGAAAGCCTCCCTTGCAGAAGCGTCGCGCCTGCTGCAGGAAGGTGAGCTGAGGGCGCCGTTTGATGGCCGGGTTGAAGCACTGCTGGTGGAGCAGGACGAGTTTGTGGCATCCGGGCAGCCGGTAATGCGCCTGTCTTCTCCGGAAGGCCGCGAGGTGGAAGTGCGGGTGCCCGCGTACATGCTCAACCATGTGTCCCTGGGGCAATTGCTGCCGGTGTGGTCAGTCCAGGACCGTAACCGCCCGCCGGAAACCGGATCGATTGTGGAAATTGCCCAGTCCGGAGGTGTTCGTGGCGAGCTTCACCCGGTGCTGGTCAGTCTGCCTGCAGACACCCTGGAGCCGGGCGAGCCGGTGGAGGTGGGGATTACCCCCAGTGAAATTGTTGCCACCACGGTGCCGCTGCTGGCGGTGATGAAATCCAATGGTGGCGCCAGTGTGTTCCGTGTTTCCGGGGGCATAGCCCGCCGGGTGCCGGTAACCGTCCAGCGGATTATAGGCGAGCGTGTCGTAGTCGCCGCCACCGACCTCGCCGCTGGCGACCAGGTGGTGTACGCGGGTATGACCCGGATTTCCGATGGTGATGCGGTGGAGGTGCGCTGATGTCCGTGCGCCTGCTGAATTTCCAGCGTCTGCTGGGCATGGTGGTAACCATGCTTTGTCTGCTGGGTATCGCCGCCTACAGCACCATGCCCCGCCAGGAAGATCCTTCCTTCCCCTATCGCGCGGGCCTGATCACCATAAACTACCCGGGCGCCAGTGCCGAGGCCGTGGAGCGGCTGGTACTGCAGCCGCTCTCTGACGAGCTCCGCCAGGTGGAGGAGGTGGATTTCACCCAGGCCACGGCTCGCACCGGTGTGGCGGTTTTCAACGTACGCCTGAACGACACCATTTACGATACGGATTCCGCGTGGGATCGCGTACGCCAGGCGATGGACCGGGCTCGTCTGGAGTTTCCCGACGACGTTGGCCAGATGTCGCTGGATGATCGCATGATTGATATTCCCGCCATCATCCTGGCGGTCAGTGGCTCCGGCTCGGTAACCGAACTGAGCGACGTTGCCGAGCGCCTGAAACAGAACCTGGCGGATATTCCCGGGGTTTCCCGTATCGAGCTGGACGGCGATGCGGACGAACAGATTACCCTGGCGCTGGATGACGCCGCCATGTACCGCCTGGGTATCTCGCCGGCCCGGGTACTGGACACCCTTTCACGCCGTAACCAGACCACCCCCGGGGGATTCATCGTGGCGGATGGCCGCCGCCTGTCGGTGTTACCCAATAGCGAATTCACCAGTGTGGAAGCCATCCGTGCCACGCCCATCGAGCTTCCGGATGGCTCCCAGGTGCCCCTGGCTGCTGCCGCCGAAGTCTGGCGCGGGCCCGCCGAGCCACGGCAACCGGAAGCCTGGTATGACGGGGAACGGGTGGTGCTGGTGTCCATGATCATGGAGGAGGGCAGTACCGATGCCATCCGGTTTGGCGAGCGTGTGCGTGAACGCCTGTCGACAATACGCGACGAATTTGCCCCCTACGAAATCCGCGAGATGTTCTTCCAGCCCGACAAGGTGGAAGAGCGGCTGGATAACCTGGCCTGGAGCCTGGTGCTGTCGGTCATCATTATTGTGGCGGTGGTGTTCACCGGCATGGGGATCCGTATGGGTATCCTGGTGGCGTCTATCCTGCCCATGGTGGCGCTGATCAGTATCGGCCTGTATGACCTCGGCGGCGGGGTGCTGCACCAGATTGCGGTCATCGGCATGGTGATTTCACTGGGCATCCTGATCGATAACGCCATCGTGATTGTGGAAAGCATCCAGGGTTACCTGGATGACGGCATGCGCCGGCTGGATGCATTGAAGCGCTCTGTGCGGGAGCTGGCTGGCCCACTGGGGGCCTCCACAGGGACAACCATTGCGGCGTTTATGCCCTTGCTGCTTTCCAAGGGAGGAACCGCGGACTTCACCCGTGGTGTGCCGGTGATGATCATGCTCACCCTGTCGGTCAGTTACCTGCTGGCCGTTTCCGCCGTACCCCTGTTAGCGGCCCGTTTCCTGAAGCCCCGCAAAGTCGATGCCCGGGAAGACCGGTTGATCGGCCTGTCCCGGTTCCTGGGCAGCCTGGTTGCCGGACGACCTGGCACGCTGATTCTTGCGGGTACTGCACTGGTAGTGTTCAGCCTGTCCCTGACGCCATTCATGAAACAGCAGTTCTTTCCCAATGCGGATCGCCCGCAAGTGGTGGTTGAACTGTATATGCCGGAAGGCACCGACCAGGAACGCACGGCCACCGTGGCGGCAGACCTGGAGCGGGCAATACGCACCCGCCCGGAAGCCCTGCAGATACACCGGTTCACCGGCTTTACCGGGCCAAGCTTTTACTACAACCTGCAGCGGGAACCCCAGGCGCCAAATCGTGGCCGTATCGTGGTATCGACGCCCACCCTGGAGGACACCACCGGCCTGGTGCAGTGGATACGGGATTACGCCGGACAGGAAATGCCGGAACTGCAGGTAACCGCAGGCATCCTTGGCCAGGGGCCGCCGCGGGCCGCACCAGTGGAAATACGGGCCTACCATGCCAACGATGAAACCCGTGCCCAGGCGGTGGAACAGCTGTTTTCCGCCCTGCGCAGTGTCGAGGGCACGGTGGATGTGCGCCACGACCTGGACCTGGGCGTACCCAGTATCGATATCAACGTGGACGATGCCAGTGCAGCCCGCTATGGACTGAACCGGTCGGATGTGGCCCGGAGTCTCTATGGCCAGAGTTTTGGGGTGGTGGCGGAGCAGTATCGCCAGGAGGACGACCCGATTCCACTGGTGCTGCGTTCCCGTGAAGGTACCAGCCTGTCACTGCCACGGTTGCTCTCGGTGAATATCTATAATGACCAGGGCGACGCGGTACCCCTGTCGGCGATTGCCTCGGTGGAAACTTCCTGGCAGTCCGCAGCGCGGTACCAGCGCAACGGCACCCGCATGAACACCGTCTGGTCCAATCTGCATACCGGTTACAGTTTCAGCCAGGTACTGGAAGGGCTGGACAGGGCCCTTGAGGAGAACCCACTACCGCCCGGCACCCGGCT
>CAZFPG010000367.1:0-3731 GCA_964521055.1 uncultured Marinobacter sp. | reverse complement strand
CCCGTCCACCAGCATGCGGTCGTTGGCAAAAGCGACTGAGGTCTTTTCCTGGAAAGACAGCACCAGGAAAGCATGGGCGATGTGTTTGAACCGGATGGAAAGGTTCACCGGCCGGGGCGCCGAATCACCGTGGTAGTGGAAGCGGCCGTCGCCGATGTGCTCCACAATCAGGCGCGAGCCGTCCGGCATCACCATCATCTCGAAAAGGAAGCCGTCGGGCAGGCCGCAGGCTTCCTTCTGAACAGGGGCATCGATTTCGCTGACGGCCTGAAGTGCACGCCCCATGACCTGGAACATCAGTTCCACATAAAGTCGACGGGCCTGGAAGACCATCGGCTGGATACGTTTCGCGAGCATGGTTATCGTCCGGTTATTGTTTCGATACCTCGATTTTTAGAGTTATTGCTCTAAAAGTCAATGCGGACGATGACGTTAGTTCTCCGTCAATTGGGCCAGCTTCTGTTTCGCCTCCTGTGCAATTTCCCCTTCGGCCTTTGCAGCGGTGCTGTAATACTCGATGGCGTCGTCCCGACGACTCTGCTTGACGGCGATATCACCCAGTCGCAGATAGGCAATGGAGGTAGGCACGGTTTCGTTGGCCTTGTTCAGCCGTTCTTTTGCTTTGTCCAGCTTGTTCAGCTCCAGCGCGTTGAGACCGCTGTGAAGCTGGTAGGAGAACATTTCCGGATAGAGCGAGGTAGCCTTGTCGAAGTCCGCCTCGGCCTTTTTCTCATTATCCTGTGCCTTGTAGATGCGGCCACGCAGGGAATAGAACGCCGCTTCCTCCGGCTCTATCCTGATGGCTTCGTTCACCTTGGCCAGCGCCTGGTCAAGCTTGTCGTCGCTGGCCAGCTTCATGGCCTCGTCGTGGGCGTCATAGGCAGGTTGGCGCTTACGCAGGAACGACATTTTTTTCTCGTACTCTTCCTTTCCCCGGTACCCACCAGCGCCGATCTTGTCCACCAGTTCCTGGTTTTCCCGCACGCGCTTCTGCGATGGTGGGTGGGTGGCGAACATGCCTTCGATAAAGCTGGTATCGCGGCCCTCGGAAAGCCGAACAAAGATTTCCTGTAGCTCTACCGCCGCCTGGGGGTCATAACCGGCTTCTTTCATGTAGCGAATACCGTAATGGTCGGACTCGAGTTCATCCCCCTGGCTGTACTGGGCCAACGCAAGCTGGGCACCCATGGCTGCGCCGCCCATGATCAGTCCGGCCCACTCATTGTCCGAGAGAGCAAACCCGAGCCCGGCCACGCCAGCACTGATCAGCATACCCTGCTGCATCCGCTGCACACTATGGCGTGCGGCGGCGTGGACAATCTCATGGCCCAGAATCGAGGCAAGCTGGGCTTCGTCTTCCAGTTCGGTGAGCAGCCCCCGGTTAATGGCAATCTTGCCGCCGGGCAGTGCCCAGGCATTGGGTACGCCGCTGTTCAGCACTACAAATTCATAGGGAAGGTCTGGCCGGTCGCTTACTTTTGCCAGCTTCTGGCCCACCTCCTGAACGTACTGGTTGAGGTCCGGGTCGAGATAGAAACGGCCGCCCTGGGTCTGCTGGGTGGGCTTGTACTGTTCACTGCCAATCGACAGTTCCTGGCTTTCGGGGATCAGTGAAAGCTGCTTTTTTCCCGTAACCGGATTGACAGCACACCCGGAAAGAATGGCCAGCATAATAATAACGGTGAGGTATCGTAATCCAGCGTGGATATTCACGGATAAAACTCCTTGGTCAATGTCCCTGGGCGAGTTTGGCGGTGGGTTACCTCGCCTTGTACGTATTGTTACATTTATACCATATCCCTGCTGTAGCCTGTGTTACCACGATGACAGACCTGTCGTGTGGAGACCACTCTGCCGTTAAGTTATCATTGCCGGCCATTACACCTCTTTTATTCATCGACACCCGGAACCCCCTCATGGGCAATTATCTGGAACTCATCGCGCTTGTCTGGTTTTTGATGTGCTGGCTGGGCTATTCCGAGTATTCCAGGCGCAAGGCCAAGGACCGCCCCTGCCTCTCCAACACGCTGGACCTTTACCGTGCGGACTGGATGCGGGTAATGCTCCGGCGCGACAACCGTATATCCGACGCCTCCGTGGTGGGTAACCTTGAACGCAATGGCGCCTTTTTCGCCTCCAGTTGCCTGCTGATACTCGCAGGTATCATCACCGCGCTCGGCTATACCCAGCAGGTGATGGAAGTATTCAGTACCATGCCATTCGGGACCCTGCCCAGCCGGGAAATCTGGGAAATGCGCATGGTCGTGTTGATGGTTATCTTCATCTACGCTTTCTTCAAGTTCACCTGGTCCATGAGGATGTACAATATGGTGTCCGTGCTGATCGGCAGTGCTCCGCTGGCCGCCGACACCAAGGCCAGCCCGGCCTCACGCGAGGCGCTCGCCAAGAGTGCCGCAAACGTTTCCAACCTGGCGGGCGATGCCTTCAATCTCGGATTACGTTCCTTTTACTACGCGCTGGCTGTGGTCTCGTGGTTTATCCATCCCCTGGTATTCATCGGCGCTTCCACCCTGGTTGTGATTATTCTGTACCGTCGGGAGTTCCGGTCTGATGCGTTGTTGGCACTGCGATCCGGAAAGGTGTTTGAGGAGCCCGCTCCAAAACAGGAATCCGAGAAAGAAACCCAAAGCTGACCTGACGAGCCAAACGTTATGAAAGATGCCACGAGGATGGACCGGGTTCGCCGTTTTATTGGCACCCTCAACCAGGGCCGCGAACTGGGGCTGACGGTAACAGCAGCGAAAAAAGGCCAACTGACCCTGTGCCTGCCATACAGTGACCGTATTATCGGCAACCCGGATACCGGTGTAATCCATGGCGGCGCCATCACCACATTGATGGATACCGCCTCTGGCTCGGCGATCATGTGCACACTGGAAGATTTCGAGCTTTGCCCCACACTGGACCTGCGAGTGGACTACATGCGCCCGGCGGAACCCCACAAGCCCGTGTATGCCAGAGCAGAAACCTACAAGGTTACCCGCAATATCATCTTCACCCGTTGCGAGGCTTTCCAGGAACCGGGGGAGACCATTGCCAACTGTGTGGGCACCTTTATGCGGATCGGCAGGGAAGCAACGCCGAAAGCCTATCGCGAGCTGATCACCGGAGGAAAAGAATGACCAGTCCTGAAATCCTCCGCTACACCCAGGAAACCGGCGATTTCTCCCACAGGCTGGAGAGCATTCCCTATGCCCGGTTCATCGGCCTGGAATGCGACCGTTTCGGTGATGACCTGATCTTCCGCCTGCCAAAGAAGGAAGAGAACCTGGGCAACCCGATCCTGCCGGCCATTCACGGTGGGGTGATCGGTGGGTTTATGGAACTGTCGGCGGTTATCTACCTGATGATGTCCCAGGAAACCCTGCGCATGCCCCGGATTGTGGATTTCTCCCTGGATTACCTGCGCGCCGGCCTGAACCGGGAAACCTTCGCCGAATGCCAGCTCACCCGCCAGGGCAATCGCGTGGCCAACGTGATGATCACTGCCTGGCAGAAATCCCGCTCCCAGCCCATCGCTACAGCCCGGGCGCACTTCCTGCTGGAAGACTGAATTCACCTTGCTGGGGTTGAAATAGTCTGGTCCAACCCCATTTCCATCTCAACATGTTTGGCCTCGGTGCAGGCAAGCAGGTGGGGATGGCTTTCCGAAACGCGCCTCAAGACGTCCCTGTGCGGCTCGGGCTCCGCCATCCATGGCTCCGCACGGT